>JAUWIR010000015.1 GCA_030605265.1 Pseudomonadota bacterium
CCAAAGGGATGATGATTTTTGGCGCCGGGGCCGGCCTTATTACTATAATAATACGTTTATTCGGAGGTTATCCTGAAGGAATATCCTTTGCTATTCTGTTCATGAATGCTGTTTGTCCATTAATTGATAAATACACAATGCCCAAAGGATTCGGGAGGGCTTAAAAGATGAAGGACATTTTAGAATTAGTAATTGTTTTAACAGTGATTTGCCTGGCGTCAGCTTTCTCCTTAGCAAAAGTATACGATATAACCAAAGAGCCGATTGCCATACAGCAAAGAATTGCCAAAATGAAGGCTATCCATGCGGTATTGCCTCCTCATGATAATGAACCGGATCAAAATACAATTCAACTTCCTCTGGAAACAGCCAAAAAAGGGGAAAAAGAAGAAATTTTGATTTATAAGGGAATACAAGATGGTAAACTGACCGGGGTCGCTTTCGGGATGTCTGCCATGGGTTTTGGAGGGCCGGTGACACTTATGATGGGTTTGAATTTAGATGGGACGATTGAGGGGGTAGAAATCACCAGTATGGTTGAAACCCCGGGATTAGGCGCTAAAATATTAGAGCCTTCTTTTAAGGATCAATTTCGGGGCAAATCACTACAAAACAGTCGCTTTCAATTAAAAAAAGACGGTGGAGATCTGGATCAGGTAACCGGGGCTACTATCTCTCCGCGAGCAGTTGTCAAAGCTATCCGGGACGGTCTTGAATTATATACAAATAAAAAAGAAAAAATACTGCAATAAACTGTTGTAGAAAATTTTATGATACATAATAAGGGGTAAACAATGACTTTAGTGCAGGATTTAACCAATGGAATTTGGAAGGAAAACCCCATTTTTCGATTGGTCCTGGGCATATGTTCTGTTCTGGCAGTAACTACTCAGGCTAAGAACGGCATAGGTATGGGGCTGGCGGCAACCTTTGTTCTGGTTTGTTCAAATGTCGTTATTGCGGCTATGCGCAAGGTGATTCCGGCTAAGGTACGTATTGCTTGTTATATTGTCATCATTGCCACTTTTGTAACAGTAGTGGATTTGGTAATGGCAGCCTATTTTTATGAGCTTCATAAGGCCTTGGGTATTTTTATTCCTCTTATTGTGGTTAATTGTATTATTCTTGGAAGAGCTGAAGCTTTTGCTTCAAAACGCCCTGTATTGAACTCCCTATTGGATGGTATTGGTATGGGCATCGGGTATACCCTGGCGCTGCTTATTTTAGGGAGTATTCGAGAGCTAATTGGCACCGGCTCAATCTTTGGGGTTTGCTTATTAGGGAAACAGTATATTCCCTTTCTTTTAGCTATTCTTCCACCAGGGGCGTTTATTGCTCTAGGGCTTTTATTGGGATTAATGAATAAAATAAATAAGAAATTAGCGATATAACCAAGTGATCACGGGGATACGGTAATGTTTCAAAAGATGATAGTCATTATTATTAGCACTATTCTGGTAAATAACTTTGTTCTAGCTAAATTTCTTGGTATATGCCCTTTCCTGGGGGTGTCAAGGAAGACTGAGACTGCCTTGGGAATGGGAATGGCGGTAATCTTTGTTATGACTCTGGCCACCGCCATAACTTGGCTGTTACAAGTATTTATACTCAATCGATTTCACATTGAGTATATGCAAACCATAGCTTTTATTTTAGTAATCGCTGCTTTAGTGCAGTTAGTTGAAATGGTTATCCAAAAAACCAGTCCTTTACTCTATCAGGCTCTAGGAATTTATTTGCCCCTGATAACAACGAATTGCGCTGTTTTGGGAGTGGCTGTATTAACCATACAGAATGAATATACTTTTATAGAAACCCTTGTTTATAGTGTCGGAGCATCAATAGGCTTTACTCTGGCTTTAATATTGTTTGCAGGCATAAGGGAGCGATTATCTTTGGCTGATATACCTGAATCACTGGAAGGTACAGCCATTGCTTTAGTGACGGCCGGACTTCTTTCCTTAGCTTTTTTAGGATTCGCCGGTTTAGTAAAATAATAAATTATATTTACCAAATTATGGGGATAGAAAAGTATGTTAGCTGCTGTTATCAGCTTAGGAGGGTTAGCTTTTATATTAGCTTTAGGGCTTGGGGTAGCTTCCAAAATTTTTGCTGTGGAAACTGATCCAACAGTAGAAGCTATTGCCGAGGTCCTTCCCGGAGCTAATTGTGGCGGTTGTGGGTATGCAGGATGTGCCGGCTTTGCTGAGGCGGTAGCTTCAGGTCAAACAGCCCCCACAGAATGTAAAGCCGCCGGCAGCGATATTGTTGCGCAGATGGCTCAAATTTTAGGAGTGAAGATCGAGGAAACAGAAAAAAAAGTAGTGAAAATCTTTTGCCAGGGGTCTTCTGATAACTGTAAAAGTAAATTCCTTTATGAGGGAGTTTTCGATTGTCGAGCTGCCGTCCTTCTTGGAGGAGGATATAAGGCGTGTCCATATAGTTGTCTTGGGTATGGGTCCTGTGTGAAAGCCTGTCCTTTCGGGGCCATAGAAATTGGACCAAAGGGTTTGCCGATAGTAGATGAGCAGAAGTGTACTGGTTGTGGCTCCTGTATTCGTCAATGTCCACGAGGTATACTTCGATTGCTCCCAATAAGTCAGAAATACTATATTCCATGTAGTTCAAAAGATAAAGGGAAAGCTGTTCGCCAAGTTTGCCAAACTGGTTGCCTTGCTTGTAAACTTTGCCTAAAAAAGTGCCCTAATCAAGCCATAACCATAGAGAATAATCAGCCTCGTATTGATGCGCAAAAATGTTCAGGATGTGGAGTCTGCGCTGAAAAGTGCCCGAAAAAGATTATTCAACTTGCCTCAAATGGATAGTGAATCAGATCCTTTATTCTTTTTTCCAGCTGGATAATCCTTCGTTAAATATTATATAGGTGAGATAATATATAAGTAAAATTAGATATTTTAATAATATAAAAACTGTTATTTATTATATGGCTTAATATGGCTTACAAAGGTATTTTAGTAGAAAAGATTTACAAGATCTCACAAGATAAGAAGAAAAATCCTGCAGATCCTGTTAATCCTGTCTAAATTGAAAATAATGATGTCGAAATATTATCCTATAAGTTTAGATATCCAAAAGAAACCTTGCCTGGTAGTTGGAGGGGGCAAGGTCGCCGAGCGTAAGATCTTCTCTCTGCTGGAGTATGAAGCGAAGGTTTCAGTTGTCAGCCCGGGAATCACAGCAGCGATTGCCGCTCTTGTTCAGGAGAAGAAAATATCCTATGAACCAAGGAAATTTAAAACAGAAGATTTGGAGAACATTTCTTTGGTAATTTCTGCAACAGATGATGAGCAAGTTAATATAAGGGTGGCCCAAGAAGCTCAAAAACGAAAGATACTGATAAATGTAGTTGATGTTCCGGCAGAGTCCACCTTCATTGTGCCGGCAGTAATAAAAAGAGGTGATCTGACCATCAGTATTTCTACCGGGGGGAAAAGTCCCGCTTTGGCCCGGGAAATAAAAAAGAAGATTCAAGGACTATATGGTTCAGAGTATGGTGATTTAACAGAAATTTTAGGAAATATTCGACATACTGTTCTTGATAAAATATCCGATATTGCCGAGCGTAAGAAAATATTTCATACTTTAGCAGCTTCGGAGGAACTGCTGGCCACTATAAGAGACTTTGGAAAGGAAGTGGCCGAAGAGAAGATAAAGGATTGTGTAATTGTAAATTGCAAATTTTAAAATTAAGGAATGCTTTGTTTTTCTAAGCTTTTGCATTTTACATTTTGAAATTTAAAATCCTACTCAAAATACCACCGGGTTTTGAGTAGTTAAAGGATTGTTTATGAATATAACTTTTTTTTTAATTTCCTTAGGGGCATATCTTGTTGCTGTATTTTTTCACACCCTTTTTATGATCAATAGACGAGATTGGGCTGGGAAATGGGGAAATATTTTTACAGTTATTGGCTGTTTATTTCACTCATGTTCTTTTGCCATACGTTTTTTTCACGCCAAACATCTTCCAATCACCAATTTACATGAATCTTTGTCCTTTTTTGCCTTAATAATTATTCTTATTTATTTGTTTATTGAATATAAATACAAAATCCCTTCCCTGGGGGCTTTTATTCTCCCTTTGGCTTTTATTTTCGTGCTCTATGCTTCTTTAGTAGCTAAAGAAATTCAACCTTTGGTGCCGGCCCTTCAAAGTTTCTGGCTTGGCATCCATACAGTAACCTCCTTTGGAGGATACGCCACCTTTGCTTTTGCTTTCTGTGCCAGTATCATGTATTTAATTCAAGAAGGTCAACTAAAATCAAAAAGTTTTGGTCCCTTATACTACCGACTTCCTTCTCTTGAAGTTCTTGATGATCTGATGCATAGAAGCATAGCTTTTGGCTTTCCCCTTTTAACTCTAGGCATTATCACCGGATCACTTTGGGCCAGTTCAGCCTGGGGAGCATATTGGAGTTGGGACCCAAAAGAGACCTGGGCGTTAATTACCTGGTTTATTTATGCGGCAGTTGTTCATGCTCGATTCACAGTTGGCTGGAGAGGCAGGAAGGCTGCCTATTTGGCCATTATCGGTTTTTGTTTTGTCTTATTTACTTTTTTAGGGGTTAATTTATTATTAAAGGGGTTTCATTCCTACATCTAAATTTTTTTTTGAATAGTACTTTATTTAGTATGATTGATCCGAACAGTCGATGGATTAAAACTGGTCACAGAATAATTTTGTAATGAATGGATTATGGAAATAATAGTCTTCGGACTAAATCATAAAACCGCACCTATTGAAATTAGAGAAAAATTGGCTTTCACCAAAGAGCAGACCAGCTTAGTGCATAGAGAATTGGTGAAAAAAGAAGCAGTAAAAGAGCTGATGTTACTTTCTACCTGTAACAGAGTAGAATTAATAGCTATTGTAGAATCTGTACAAAAAGGGATCAGCACTTTTAAGAGCTTCCTTAATGAATTCCATAACATTTCTACGGAAATCCTGGATAATGTGGGATACTGCCATACCCAGAAAGAGGCAATTTGTCATCTTTTTCGGGTTGCCTCGAGTTTGGATTCAATGATGGTTGGCGAACCACAGATTTTGGGACAAATCAAGGAAGCCTATGCTTTAGCTAATAAAGATGGTTCTATTGGGGCAATATTGCCGTAATTTATTGAAAGGTCCTTTCATGTAGCCAAGAAGGTTCGCACTGAGACAGGGATATCAAAAAATCCGGTTTCCATTAGTTATGCAGCAGTGGAGTTAGCCAAAAAAATCTTTGGCGCTCTGGAGGGGAAAACTGTTTTGATAGTTGGGGCTGGAGAGATGAGCGAGTTGGCGGCAAAACATCTCATGGCCAATGGAGTGAAAGATATTTATGTTTCAAATCGCACTTATAGTCGAGCAGAGGAATTGGCTAAAACCTTTAATGGACAAGCTATAAGTTTCTCTCTTTTAAAAGAAAATCTTGAATTAATGGATATCATTATTACTTCAACCGGTGCTCCGCATTTTATTTTTCATAAAGAAGAAATTCAAAAAACACTGCATAAAAGGAAAAATAAACCTCTTTTTTTTATAGATATTGCGGTTCCAAGAGATGTAGAACCTGCGGTAGATAAATGTAAGGATATCTATGTATATGATATTGATGATTTGCAGATGTTGGTAAATGCTAATATTTTAGAGAGGAAAAGGGAAGCGAGATATGCGGAGGAGATTATTGAAAAATATGTAGATCGTTTTTGGGCTAAAATGAATTCTTTGCACATTGTCCCTACGATTGCCGAACTGACAAAAAAATGCGAGGACATTCGCCGGCAGGAATTAGAGAAAGGATTTTCTAAGTTATCTCACTTTTCCGAAGCGGACCGGAATATGATTAATAGTATGACCGGAGCCATGATAAAAAAGATACTTCATAATCCAATTAATGTTCTGAGAAAAGAGGCTGATTCTTCAAATGCATCTGAATTTGTTGACGTTACCAAAAAATTATTCAACCTCAACGGTCATGATTTATCACAAAAAGAAAAGGTGGAAGGTAAAGAGAAATGATTTTAAGGCTCGGTTCTCGTGCAAGCAGGTTGGCTTTATACCAATCTCAATGGGTAGCTGCCCGGTTGCAGCAATCTTTTCCAGATCTTAAAATTGAAATTATCGAAATTAAAACTCAAGGGGATAAAATATTAGATGTGCCTTTAGCTAAAATTGGAGGAAAGGGACTTTTTGTTAAAGAATTGGATGAAGCGCTCCTTGATGGAAGGATAGATTTAGCAGTTCATAGTATGAAAGATGTGCCTACTGATTTACCAAAAGAATTACAAATTGCCGCTTTAACCTTCAGGGAAGATCCCAGGGACGTTTTGATTTCAAGAAATAATATTCCTTTAGAAAAATTGCCCAAAGGTGCCGTCATCGGTACGAGCAGTTTGCGACGCCAGGCCCAGATGCTCCATTATTCAAAGGATTTTAAAATAGTGTCCCTTAGAGGCAATTTGGATACTAGAATTAAACGGATAAAGGAAAAAAAGCTGGATGCCATAATTTTGGCTGCAGCAGGAATTCATCGCCTGGGGTGGCATGAAAAAATATCTGAATACTTGCCTATTCATATTTGCCTCCCAGCTATAGCTCAGGGTGTCCTTGGAATAGAAGTCCATAGCGGGAGAGATGAAGTAAAACAGATTGTCTCAGTTTTAGATCATCCTAAAACAAGAAAGGAAGTTTTAGCGGAAAGAGCTTTATTAAAAGAATTGGAGGGGGGCTGTCAAGTACCGATTGCCGCTTTTGGGGAATTGAATAATTATACTCTTCGCCTTCAAGCTTTGGTGGCTTCAGTTGATGGAGAGAGAATTATCAAAGATTGTCTTGAAGGACCTCTTGATGATCCGGAAAGTATTGGTATCCGACTTGCCCGGAAACTGATAGACCAGGGCGCTGATAAGATTCTCGATGAAGTCAAATTAAATAAATAAATATTTTGCCAAAATTTCAACGCAGAGAACGCAGAGTTCGCAGAGACAAAATTTACAAAACTTTGCTCTTTCTTCGGCAAACTTAAAAAATAGTAATAATTCACCACGGAGACACAGAGGCACTGAGAAATTATTTTAGAAGAAAACTTAGTCTTTTTATTTTTCTCTGTGACTCTGTGCCTCCGTGGTGAGCTGAACTGTTACAAAAAATATTATTTTATGCTTGGCTTAATACTTGTGTATTTAATTGGAATTTTTGCAAAAAATGGATAAGTCTTGTACATCGAATATATTAAAGTGTTTTAGAGGAGTGATGAAAAAGAAATGACCAGTGAGGGTATTTTATATTTGATCGGGGCAGGTCCGGGGGACCCGAAATTGATGACCCTTCGGGGCAGAGAGTGTATTCAATCCGCAGATGTCATTATCTATGATTATCTAGCCAACCCTATTTTCTTAACCTGGGCTAAACCGGAAGCACAAATATTATATGTTGGTAAAAAGGGTGGGACTGCCCATATTCAGCAGGAAGAAATCAATGAACTTATTCTAAAAAAGGTTTTAGAGGGGAAAAAAGTTGCTCGTCTCAAAGGAGGAGACCCTTTTATTTTTGGCAGAGGAGGAGAGGAGACGGAAATTTTAGCAGATCAGGGTATTCCTTTTGAGATTGTTCCAGGAATCACTTCAGCTATTTCAGCCCCCGCCTATGCAGGAATCCCTCTTACCCATAGACAATATACCTCAACAGTGGCTTTTATTACTGGGCATGAGGACCCAAAGAAAGAAGAAGAGAGTGTAGACTGGGAAAAAATAGCAACTGGAGTAGGGACCCTTGTGTTTTTGATGAGTATGTCGAGGTTACCGAATATCGTGAAAAAACTCAGTGCCTACGGGCTTTCTCTTCAAACCCCGGTAGCGGTCATTCAGTGGGGAACGCGCTCTAACCAGAGGACGTTAGTGGCGGATCTGTCCTCAGTGGTCCGGAAAGTAGCTGAAGAGCAATTTGGTGCGCCATCTATTGTAGTAGTGGGGAAGGTGGTTAATCTTCGCCAAAAATTGCAATGGTTTGAAAAACGGCCCCTTTTTGGAAAAAAAATCATAGTGACAAGGTCTAGAGCCCAAGCAAGTGTATTTAGTCAAAAATTGACGGAATTGGGCGCGTTATCAATAGAATTTCCCACCATCCGCATTGTTCCATGTCAAGATTATAGTCTATTGAAAAGAGCCATAGATTCTCTTTCTGAGTATCAATGGCTTATTTTTACCAGTGTAAATGGAGTAGAATTTTTTTTCCAGCGCCTTATGGCCGGTAAGAAGGATAGCAGATCTTTAAGTGGTGCACGAATTTGTGCAATTGGACCAGGAACAGCCATTTCTTTAAATCAAAGAGGGATCGCTCCTGATTATCTTCCGTCGGAATATCGGGCAGAGGCTATTATTGCAGGATTAGAGAAAATGGGCATTGCAGGAACCAGAATACTGATCCCACGGGCAACCGTGGCCCGTGACCTTCTGCCAAAAAAATTACAAGAAATCGGGGCTGAGGTAAATGTAGTGCCTGTATATGAGACTGTGCCGGATGTGGGGGATATTTCTTCAATAATTGATCAATTCCAAAAAAAAATGATCAATATGGTTACCTTTACCAGTACCTCAACTGTGAAAAATTTTATCACCGCCTTGCAAAAGGAAAAGCAAGATGTGCCTGCATTATTAGAAGGAGTGGCCGTTGCTTGTATCGGCCCTGTATGCGGTAAAGAGGCTGAATCTTTGGGACTTAAAGTGCAAATCGTCCCCAAAGAATACACTATTCCCTCTCTTTCAGAGGCCATTGTTGCCTTTTATCAAAAAAAATAGAAGAAAATAAAAATATACAATTACCTTAGATTTATAAGGAGAAAGAGTATGGCTTTTCCTATTCATCGACTTAGGAGGATGCGCTTTTCTGAAAATTTGCGAAGAATGGTCAGGGAAACACATCTTTCCATAGATGACCTTATTTATCCAATGTTTGTTGTGCCAGGAGAAAAAATAAAACAACCCATCACTTCTATGCCTGACAATTTTCATTTTTCCATTGATTTTCTCCTTAAAGAGCTCCAGGAGGTGAGAGATTTAGGAATCCCGGGGATACTTCTTTTTGGTCTCCCGGAAAAGAAAGATCAATTTGGCAGCGAAGCCTATGATTCCGGTGGAATTATCCAAAGGGCTGTGAGGGCCATTAAAGAGCAATTTCAGGATCTTCTGGTAATCACAGACATTTGTATGTGTGAGTATACCAGCCACGGACATTGTGGGATTATCAAGAATGGCTGCGTTGATAATGATCATACCTTGGATTTTTTGTCCCAAATAGCAGTTTCCCATGTTGAGGCTGGTGCAGATATGGTAGCCCCTTCTGATATGATGGATGGTCGGATTGCGGCTATTCGAAGTGCCCTTGATGCCAAGGGGCTTACTCATATCCCGATTATGTCCTATGCAGCCAAATATGCTTCAAGTTTCTACGGCCCTTTTCGCGAAGCAGCCGAATCCTCTCCGCAATTTGGCGACCGCCGGTCTTATCAAATGGATGCCGCCAATGCCCAAGAAGCTATTCGTGAATGCGCTTTTGATTTAGAAGAAGGAGCTGATATTCTTATGGTAAAACCGGCCTTAAGCTATTTGGATATAATCTATCGAGTAAAAAGTAAATTTCAAATGCCGGTTGCTGCATACAATGTGAGTGGTGAATATTCAATGCTTAAAGCTGCTGCTAAAAACGGCTGGGTTGATGGGACAAAAACTATGATGGAAATGCTAACTTCTATTAAACGAGCCGGGGCTGATATCATCTTAACCTATTTTGCTAAAGAGGCCGCTCAGGCTTTAGGAGTTAAATAGATTAGGGTGGGGATAGTATTCCCCCTTGCATTTATTTTTCCTCTAAGGATTTTTAGGTATTTTTTTAATTTTTTTTGCTTATTAATCGTTCTGGGAAATGAGGGCCAAGTTGATAGTTTTTATTGGCCCTTTCTTTTGTAGCAGAGAACTTCTTGAGTTTTGCTTTTAATACCCGCATTTCATCTTCCAAATCTTGAACTTTAGTGCGTAAATCAATGTTTCGAGATTTGTAGTACATTAAATCCTCTTTTAAGTTAGTGTTTTCATACTGTAGTGAATCAACTCTATTGAATCCCCTCATACTGAACCACCTTTAATCTCACCAGGTTCTTAGGCTTAAAATGAAGGTCATCAAGAGCGAGTTCCCTGATGACCACCTATTGCAAAGATATAATATAAACTCACTACATTAAAAAACCTAGAACATAATAATATTTATATTATACTACTATATGGCAATTAAAACAAATTAAAGACCGCAATGCTTCAATCCTCATTTTAATAGAGCCCCACCCAAGAACTGAAAGTGAATATGTTTTCCCTGGTGGCTTACTTTTAAAATGTACAATTCCTTTAATATTCAAATTAGCCCATTTACTAAGGGCCCTCTTAAAATCTTCAATAGTACCCACATCATCAGCGCACCTATCCCAAACTTTATTTAATTCCTTTTTCGCCCGTTCGATAGCGATGTACAATCCGGGATAATGCTCTTCGATGTATTCAAGGCCGCCTGCCTGATAGAGCAAGTTGATTTTTTCAAACTCAGCCTCATATAATAAAAGCAGGATGCATTCATTTTTATTTTTTTTGATTTCTTGTAAAAGAGAATTTATTTTGCTCTTATCTTTTATTCCAGCGCATTGCTTATACCGGATTTTCCCGTTTTCCAGCCAGATATTGAAATTGTTTTCTCTTAATTTCCCTACTGCTATCATTTAAATTTCACCTTCCATAAGATCACCCCTTAGCGTAGAAAATATGTTGGCATTGTCGGCACTGTTGGCATAGTCATTATTTTTCAGTATGTTATCAGTGCCATTAGAAGTGCCATCATTTTTATCTGTAATTCTAATGGCATTATTAATGGCACAATTATTTATTTGATTTTCTTGACTTATGCCATCAATGCCATTAATGCCATCATTCTGGATTCTCTTAAGGGTAATGAATTTATGTTTACTATCTCGATCCTGATTTGCTTCAATTCCGGCTTTGATTAAATTTGGCCTAACTTCTCTTATCCTTCTCCATAGCCATCTTCCGTCCTGCGGCCAATTCTTGGCACTTGTATTAATTTTTAATTCTTCTGCTTTCTGTTTTAAAATTGCATGTAAATCTGAAGAGGATTTTGTTATTTGAGGTTCATTTTCCATATAAGCAATGATAGCCTTAGCCACTGGGCTTGCGTCTAATGCTTCTTCATTCTGTATACTGATATTTCCATAATAAGCGTCAAGAAAATCTTTATCGGTGTAACCTAATGCCCTGGAAATGGCACAGCCCCATTTTGCAAAGTCGGCCATTCTGGGCTTTTCGGAAAGTTTTATTTCATCAATATAGGTAACTGATTTTGCGAAGATATCAAACAAACCACACAGTATAGTGGGTAACATTCTCTCAAATTCTGCATAGAAATAATGCTCATCATGCCGCTTATTGTCCGCTATTCGTTCTAAATTAAAAATAAGTGACCTATCTAATAAATCAGCCCTGGAAGCAACAAGATTAATTCCATTAAGGCCCACACACCGACGGAAAACATAAAAGATATCCTCATCATTTGAAAATAACTCTCGTTTTGAAAACCCCTCTCCTGTGCAAAAACGGCATAAAGCATCTGAAGTCCAATCAGATAAATGGGTAAGGTTATCCAAGAATAAAGCATAATGATGATCTGCTATTTGAACAAACTCTTTGAAGTCGCTTGGATTACTAATGGTCAAAACATGAGAAGGATCGATAATAGGTTTAGTAACACGGAAAAGGGTGCTTTTGCCTGATCCCTGATCCCCCGTAATGATTATGATCGGGTGAGGAATATCCGGCACTAAACAACTCACTAGATAACATAGATAAAGTAACTGAGATGAAGATAATTTTTTTTCGTCTGATTCTTCTCTGCGAAAATTGATAAAATCAAGTATCTTTGTTAAATCCCCCGGCTCTTTGGGTGAAACTTGCTCTTTTTGATGTGAAAAAGAACGAAAAAGAATCGGTGTCTTCGCTAAAAGTTCCCAGCTATTCTTTTCAAAGCATACTACACGGCCCCCGCCCAAATCATAATAATATTTACCCTTTTGTTTAGTAGCTCTAACTTCAAGGGTGAATTCGAGATGGTCATAAATTGCCTTTGCCTCAATTACTCCGATTGCAGATTTTAGGACATCTTCTCCACATGTTTTATGTTCTTTTTCCCACAATCGCTTTCTTAAGTAATTTTTAAAACTTCTTGATCTTAAGGGCAAAATCTCACTTTTTTGCTTAAAATAGCCGATTTTCTTTTCATTGTGAAAAAGACTAATCTCTTTATCAGATACAATCATCTCTACAAGCTGAACAGATATTGATTTACGAGGCTCTTTCTCTTCTTCCTCGATTGCCTCATTTTTCAACTTTGGAGGAGAGTAAATTTCATTGGTTCCTTCAATAGCTTTGTCAATAGTAATATCACCATAAGTCTGCTCTCCTCTTCGCTCATCCCACTTATCACGATATAGGCCGGATTGTCTGAATAAAGAATCCATCCTTTGATGATCCTTACGGGTCCAAAAAGCTAAGATATTACATAATGCCTGATCCGCTGATGAATCATCATTGTTATATCCTGATTTATTACCACCCCAAAGATCCTTAAATTTGTTACCCTGTTTTGATGCCAATATTTTATTGATAAGTTCTTGATCTGATAACGGCGTTTCTTTCTTAACCAGATTTTTGGGCTCAGATTTAATAGGAGTTTCCTTGAAAGTTTCTTTATATAGTCTATTTAATTCACCTTGTCGATCCGGAATATATTTAGTTTTCATACTATTAACCCTGTTATGGTAAGATAACGATGGTGATCATAAATTTCTATGTCCCCCTTTTTGCACCTTTTCCCTGGTTTTTTAGCCTTAATAATAATATGTATTCCTGTACCTGAAGGAGAATATTCAGTGTATGAATTAAATTGATCAATAATTTTTTGAGCCCAGGGAAGTATCTTCCCATCTTTTACGCATGAATCAAGATCAATCCCACAATAGGGGTCATTTTTAGAAAACTCAAACCCTATCCCATTATAGATACCTGTTTGATATGCTTTGATAACCTGCTCAAACGTTCCCCAGGTTTTGGGATCTGCACAGGATGCCTTATTTCCAGTTTTGGGATTATACGGAACTTTATTTAATTTAGGTTTTCCAATATCTTCAAGTTGGTAACATACCCAATTTGGATAATTTTTTAGTTCATCAGGGATATTATTTAGTTGTTCCAATTTCCGCTCCAAAAAAAAAATTATTAAAATCTACATTATTAATTCAACCCGACCAGTTTCTTTTTATTGTCCGGCTTTTCGGTATACTCCCTAATCAAGTCAAGTGCTACTTTTCTAATAGTTGTCCCGTTGGCGTTAACCAAGATTTTTAATTTGGTATGCAGTGTTTGAGATACCGGAAAACTTAATTGCGTATACTCTTTATCCATTTTTTACTACCTCCTTTTCCTTTTCTTATTGATTTTTCTAATCTTTTAAGCTATAAAACAGAAAGAGCGATTGTATAGAGTCATTCTGTACAAAGCTTGGTAGGGCTCTAATCAGTGATCCGGTCGCCAAACTGAAAACTGATTAGGGCCTTTTTGCTTTCCTTGGATTTTAATATATACGATGCAAAAAACTATGTCAAGTGGTTTTGCTTTATTTTACAATAACTTATCACGACCATTTTTAAAAATGGTCGGATTGCTTAAGTTTCATCCGTTTTCTTTTCTAATTTTCTAACTTCTTTAATTATTATTTCCGGCTTAAGAGTTTTACAGTCATTGGCTTCAAAGATCCGGTTCATTATCCATCCAAAAAATTCCCTCTTAAACTGATCTCCAATTAATCCACTCTTCAATTTTTTATAAAACTCTTCATTTTCCAGATATTCTTGCTTCACCAGAGAAAAGGATTTTGAATTATTTTCAAAGTAAGATAGCGTAAGTTCTCTACATTTTTGAATCTTCTTATTTTTGGGGCCTATATTTCTAATATTTATGGAGGCTACGCTATAAAGCAAAATAATTTCCGGGAAAGCCTTCTCTATAAGGTAGATACATTTTGGAGTTAATTGTTTCCGGCTATACTCTTCAACGAATTTTTTCTGTAAACGCGGAGCTTCCTCTGGATTCTTTTTTGATTCATCCAATAGTTCTTTTGCTTTCCAAAAAGAAGGTGCTTTATAAAGTTTTTCACCCTCAAAAAGATTAGCCATATATTTGTTGATACTTTGGGTTTCCTCTTCACCCTCACCTGAAGTGCTCCGCCATTTTCTTTTAAAGAAATTGATAAGGAACTTTCTTTCCTCTTCATTTAAGTGATTAGTATACGTTAGTATTAATTTCATACCTTGTTCATGGTTAATAGGCGTTTCCACCCAAATAGGGCAATTATTATATGTGCATCTTTTGCCGTAATAAAACCAAATCTCAAATCTTATTAACTTTGCCATTATCAAATCAAAGTTATATTTTTTGCCAGGTTGCAGTTTAAACTTAACAATTTCCTCTTCAAGGTTTTTATAGGCCAAATGAATGATTTTTAATTTTTCTTGTTCAGGCATATTAGCGTTTGTGTCTTTAATAGTAGCCCAACTTTCAACAGTTAGAATAATCATGGCAAAGGCTAATTTCCCATCGAAAGATAAATTTTGGGTTTCCTTTTCATTCTCATTATCACAGCAAAGAAGGGCTAATGGGTAAAGTTCCTCTTCCCCCAAAATTTTTATCATGTTCCTTTGAAATTGGTCTATTGCAAATTCCAAGGTTTTTTGGCTATATATTTAAGGGCGTCCTCTTTTTTATTTAACCACCACTCCGCTGTCATTCTTGCATCCTTTCCCTTTCTGCACCCTAGATAAATAATTGCTGCCCAGCCCCCAGGATGCAAAAAAGGGCCTTGTCGGTGTAGTGATCAGCCACACCCGAGGGCAGCATTGATTCAAACACATCATCTCTCTGTTTTAATTCAGCGTTATTTTCCGTAACCTTTATGATTTTTTAATAGGTGGTTTAACCCTAGCACCATATTAAAAATATTGCCTTTCAAAATATAATCTTCAAGCTGATTACCAATCACCGCCGAACTATTAATAAGTTATTGTTACCGTGAAACTTGGTAAAATCTATTGCTTTTTATCTCAATCGTCATAATCCGTAATATCGGAACTGAGAATTCCGGTAAAATGTCAACAAAAGTCAACTCCTGCGATGTCCCGGCAATAAAAACCATGACAGCTTTCAAAATTTCTGACCATGTGATTTTCCTATTATTTGAATAATACAAGTTTTTACAAGTATTTAATATCACTTTCATTAAGTTTTTTTTCTTCCAGAAGTGGTCATTTAGTAGAATTTTTATAGAAATTTTATCTCTCCCATAAAGTTACGTTTTGCTACGTTTTGTCATGCCCCGAAACCCTTGTAAGCCTTTCTTAATGTGGCATACACCTTCTATCCCTGGTAGGTCACTCTAAAACCACCTTAAACCATTCGAAACATGAAGTTTATCCCCTTTTTATCTAAGATTTTACTAAGAGATTTTATGATAATTTTATGATAATTTTGTATGCCTTAAATCCATTGTTTTTTGCAGTATATCCTGCTGATTTCTGTTATTAATTAATCTAATATTACTGATTAATAAACCAAATAATACATATTATATGCGCGCGTAAATGTTAACTTTTACCTAGTTTTGTCATGCAATCTTACGTAATTTTACCTCACCATGATAACCATAAGGAAGACAAGGCACTATTAGCCTTACCTTCCTTATAACCATTATGCCACCTGCCGCTAGTTTAAAGGCCCTCCCCTCTTCGGATAACCTGTCAGAGATTTTATAAATAAAAGCCATTTTTTATTTATTGGGCGACTGGGATATCTTCGAGCTCTTCAATAACCTTTTCCTCCCCTTTGACTACCATCAAATATTTTCTCTCAGTAACAGGTGCTTGAAGTAACCCATAATTATCTTTAAAACTTTTCTTCATGATAATGTAATCAATAAATGAAAAATCGATACTTTTTGTGTGCTCATTAAAATGCAATTTATAAAACCTATTCAAATAATGTTTGCTTTTAAAGAGAATGCCTTCGCTATCATTGATTTTAAATGAATGAGCCTTCCTTATGCATTTATCTTTCAAGTACCCTGAAACCTGCCTAAAAACAATACCAGTTTCCTTATCAAAAGATTCTTTGGTCTTTAATATTTTTGTGGCCTCAATAGCCCCGATTTTATTATCAAGGCTAGTATTAACTACCAAGATATAAATATCAAAGTCATAAAATGAAGGCTTTAAAGGGTTTATATAATAAACTCTAAATAAATCTCCACTCTCTTTATACTGATAGATAGTTTTGCCAGGTATGAAATTTTTACTTAGACGATAGTTAAAAACATCACCTAATTTGTAACCAAAAATTTCATTTGAGGTTTTCATAGTTTATCTCTCCCACTTCCTGATTTACTGCACCCACTTTGAGGCAATCCGCCTAGATCGATTTTAATAAGATTTCCCACCCCCCTGTCGCTAGCTCAGACGCCAAAACTAGCGGCATTGCCTCAGTTACATCCAAAACCGAGGCCTCAGCTTTCGGCAAAAAGCGCAGGGGGGGGATTCAATAATGCTTCATTTCATTTATTTATTTTTCTTGTATACATTGATTCCCAGGCAAATCTCAGGAGCAACAACTTGATTGCCTTCGCTACTGGCAATAATAATACTTTTGCCGGAACTACTGGCTCCAAAGGTTTTGGTAAGATCCACTTTAATCGTGAGTATATTCTTATCAACAGATACTTCTACATTCTTCATTCCTTATTCCTCCCTTGGTAAAATAAGAATTTCGTTAAAATACAGCCAGTTTAAATTTTTTACTTCAATTTTTTTATCTTCTAACATTATAATTCCCTCTCTTTCTTTTTAAAATGGTTAACATAATGGCGCTTTAATTAACTTTTTAAACAAAAACACTTTTTGAAACCATGGAAGAAATATCGCCAGCAATATTCTTTCTGTTATCATCATAAATCATGACTGTCTGAATATTGGCATGACGAGAATATTTCGAGACGGCCCGAACATCTCCATTGCATAAATCAAGTGCTGTGGTAATTCCTGCATGACGCAGCGAATGCGGCCAAACGTGGCCTATTTTGGCTTTTCTACCTAATGCCCTTACAAGTAGGTATATCCCGGTTCCACTTATCCTTTTTCGCTCTTTTACTGCTGGTGATAGATGGTAGAATAAAGGGCCCGGCTCATCTCCTCTAATCTTAATCCATTCTGAAAGGGCATTTCTGGTTTCCTCCGGAAGAGTTAATTTAACCCTCTCAGTTTTGCCCTTGCCAAGAATTGAAATGGTACCATTTTCAATATCAACATGCTCTAAATCCAAAGTAACCACTTCATTTTTTTTTAAGGACAAATCAAAGAGTAAGCGAAGAATGGCAACGTCCCGAATGCACTTTCCTACCTTCTTTGGCGTTTTCGGTGTTGCTGCTTCTTCCAGCAATGCTCTAAAGCCTTTTTTCCCGGGTCCTCTTGTGTCTCGATATGCTGATGAGGATAGGTTTTGAACTTGCAGATTGAATGGAATGATCCCAAGAATATTCCGGGTGCGTATTTATATAGGTCTTTTTCCACATTTCTATGTAATTTAAAACTGTACTTAGGGATATATCAAATCCGACTTATGCGACCATTTCTGTGATTCGCCTGACGATAACTTGACTGCAGGG
>JAUWIR010000618.1 GCA_030605265.1 Pseudomonadota bacterium
AGAGGAAGGTTTTACTATTTTAGAGAAGGGAGCAACCCACTTTATTTTTGATCCTTTTCAAAAGGGTTCAGGGGAAAGGATTGAGGGATCACGAAGTATTTATGTCCTGGGCACTCATAATAATTGGTTAGAGGGAGAAGGTGCCCCTCAATGGAGGATGAAGTGGAACCCGAAAGAACAATATTATGAATTACCGGCAAGTAATTTGCCTTTGGACGGCACTATTCAATTTAAGTTTAAAGAAATTACCGAGGATTCACCAGGAAGCTGGTACCCGGGAGAATCTGCTCCTCCTTTTGTTTTATTGGGCCTTCAAACAAGAAGATTAACTCTGGAGTTGCAAAATGATCTTGATGTTCATAAAGAGTATTTTTTAGACGGGGAATCCTCACAAAAAGTGATTCCACGAAAAATTTTAACCAAACCTGAATTTTTTTATTCGGGAGATGATTTAGGCGTCACCTATACTCCCCCAAAAACCCTTTTTAAAATTTTTGCGCCTTTGGCCACTGAGGTTTCAGTAATGCTTTATGCGAATCTTTTATCTTTTGACGGCCATGAGGTTACCATGGTCCCTGAGGCAAAAGGTGTGTGGACAGCTTCAGTTCCTGAAGATCTTGAAGGAAAGTATTATACCTTTAAAGTAAAATGTTACCAAAACCAGACTGAGGTTTTGGACCGTTATTGCCGTTGCGCCGCTTCAATGATGAAGGGAGTGATAACCAAATCCGAACATCCCTTGTCCCCTAAATTGGGGGCGATCTATTCCCCTGAAGTCACTCATTTTCGCTATTTTTTCCCCTTTGCACAAAAGAATGTACAGGTTATTTTATATCACTCTTTTCAAGAAAAAGATGGTGTTATTATAACTCTTTATGAGAATGAAGAAAAAACCTGGGAAGGCAGCGCCGAGGGTGATTGGAAAGATGCTTTTTATCTGATCCGGCTCAGTGACAAGGATGCTCGGGAATGGCAAATTATTGATCCTGGTTCAGAATATATAGCTGTAGGGCCAAGCAGGGGCAAAATTGTGGATTTTGCCAAGATAAATGAAAAGGTCAATTGGTCTGAGGACCATAGCCCTCCTTTTCACCATGTTCATTTTGGTCAAGAAAAAAATAGAGCAACAGATGCAATTATCTATGAACTTCATCTAAGAGATTTTACCATTGCCTATAATTCGGGGGTACAAAATAAAGGCCTTTACTGTGGACTGGCCCAAAGGGGAACAAAAGGACCGGGGGATAGAAAAACGGGGTTGGATCACCTTTTAGATTTGGGAGTAACTCATGTGCAGATCATGCCGATTCAGAATTTTACCAGCTGGCTGGGGAAAAATGAATACACTATTATCCCCCATTATAATTGGGGGTATATGCCGGTTTTATTTTATTCTCCTGAAAACATGTATGCATCAAACCCGACGGATGAAACAGGGATTATTGAATTAAAACAAATGATCAAAGAATTACACAGCGCCGGTTTGCGGGTGATTTTAGATGTAGTTTATAATCATTACGATCAGAAGTCGCCTTTTGATCATCTCATTCCCTTTTATTATTACAGGATGAATGAGTTTGGCCAAGCAAGTAATGGCTCCGGCACAGGGAATGAGTTTAATTCAACCTATCCGATGGCGCGAAAATTTATAATAGACTCAGTGATTTTTTGGGCCAAAGAATATCATATAGACGGCTTTCGTTTTGACCTCATGGGATTAATAGATATTGAAACAATGAAGCAAATTACTGATCAACTCCACACACTTGATCCTTCAATCCTTATTTACGGAGAGCCTTGGGTTGCCGGGTCTACCCCCTTAGAGGAATTGAATACAAAGGGAAAACAAAAAGGCAATGGGTGGGCTGTATTTAATGATCTTTATCGGGATGCTATTAAAGGGACACCGGATGGCAATGATGAAGCTTTTGTTCAAGGGGCTTCTTCTTTTCATATGGCCAATTCGATTTGTCGCGGTTTGAAAGGTTCCCTTGAAGATTTTACTCAAAACCCGAAAGAGAGCATCAATTACGTTACCTGTCATGATAATTTGGTTTTAAGAGATAAATTAGAAATATCAACTACTGATTTGTCTGATGATACTCTGAAAAAAATGGTGAAATTATCAGGCCTTTTAGTATTCGTTGCCCAGGGCATCCCCTTTCTTCACTCGGGAATGGAAATGTACCGCACTAAAGAACATGAGAATAATTCCTATAATTTACCCGATTCTCTCAACCGGATTGATTGGCAATGGAAGGTGGATCATCTTGATCTTTTTCATTACCTTCAAGGATTAATTTCTCTTCGAAAAGAACACCCTGCTTTCCGGTTTGCAACTGTTGAAGAGCTTCAGGAAAGGGTTGACACGTGGTGCCCCAGAGAAGATCAAATTGTCTATGGTATAGATGGAAGTGATCTTGCGGGGGAGAAGTGGAATAAGATTTTACTATTCTTTAATGGCAGTGTCACTGCATCAGCTACTTTTTCTTTGCCGGAAGGAAGGTGGAAAGAGATTACTTTTGAGACAGGTATGGTTGTGGAAGGGGAAACCTATTCTTCTTCCCTGAATGTGGGTCCTACCGAAGGGAAAATAGTGTATAGCCTTTAATTTATAAAGCTAATTTTTTTCCCCCCAAAAATTCCTTGCCTCTTATCTATAAAAAATATAAACTTTAATAAATTTAAGCTGTCCTGTGTAAAACGATTTTTAGATTCACTAATATAAAACAATATTTGGACAGGATAACAGGATAAACATGATTTAAATCTAATTAATCAAAAAGATTTATCACAACCTTCATGCT
>JAUWIR010000631.1 GCA_030605265.1 Pseudomonadota bacterium
CTTGAAAAGAAGCTGTAATTTGGGTAATTCCTTCATTTATTCCAAATGCCAAACCAGTGCCGTTTATTATGGCTATTGATTCATCAGCACATGCCCAATTAACCAAAGTGGTAATATCTTTAAGGTTGCCATTATCGTAAAAACCTGCGGCCGTACATTGCACTGATCGGCCTTTGGGGAGGGCAATTGTCAAGGGAGCTAGGGAAATGGATAGTAAATTGGGAGGTGGCCCGGCCGGATCAAAGGCCTCTGCATTAAGCAGCCCTTCGTCATATCGATCCGGATCATTAGTATCTGCTGGTCCCCAGGCTGATTGAGGGTCAGCCGTATCAATTAAAGCCTGGCGAATTTCTGCCACACCTGCGGCATCATAGGCCCTTCCATATTTGGCAATATACAAGGCTACACACCCGGCAGCATATGGTGAGGACATACTGGTCCCACTGGCAACATAATACTCCCCTCCTTTGTAGGTGGAAAGTATGTTTACACCCGGGGCGGCAAAATCAATCGCCTTCCCGGGAGAATTCACCGGATTATCGCTCACAACTGTTTTACTATAATTAGTAAAAGGGGCTAAGATATCATCCTCGAAGAGGAGATTCTTCATGGTTTTACTTCCCCCCTGGCCTCCTTCCAGCCCGTCAAAATCAGTTAGAGCAGAAACAGTGGCCACTTCAGGAAAAGAGGCTGGTATGACATCGTCTCTTGTCCCCAGTCGCCTATCCCTCCCATAAATATCCTTACTCTCGTTTCCTGCAGCAACTACATAGACTACCCCTCGATTAACGCTATTACCTATAGCTTCCCTTAAAGCTTCTGAATGGCCGATAGCGCCTACACTCATATTGGCTACTTCAATCTCATCCGCATGCTCAGTGACCCAATCGATCCCGGCAATAATAGTGGAAAGGCTTCCCAGCCCCAGCCCGCTTAAGACTTTAACTGCATGCAGTCTTGCACCAGGGGCAACCCCAACTACTCCTATCCCATTGTCCTTGGCTGCTGCAATGCCTGCTACATGAGTGCCGTGTCCAAAATAATCATTCCCGGTTTGATAGAAAGGTAAGGTAACTACATTACTAACCACGTTTAAATCCGGATGGTCTAAATCAATACCACTATCAATTATAGCAATATCAACATCAATCTCTTCTTCCAGGCCGTCAATATTGGCAACAGCATTTTGAGTTGCCTTAATCCGACTTACACCGGTAGGTATTATTTGTTCAAAAGCGTATACTGTCCGGTCCTTTTCTATATATTTTATTCTTGGATCACTTTTTATTTTGTCCACAATATCATCTGGTAAAAATGCAGAAAAACCTTGAAGAGCATGCCGAAAAACATGGCCTAAACTAAATCCAAACCTTCTTGAAAATTCATTAGCTAAAGATTTCGGGCCCAAAGCACTGTCTCTTAATACTATGATGTATTGTCCCGGGATTATATGAGCATCATCATTTACAGCAGTTGCTAAAGAAGCAGACAATAATAAAGCTGAAATTACCGCCATACAGGCCCCTAAAAAGACTAATTTTTTTATCAATGTAATTTCTCCTTCAAGTTTTAAACCTTAAATTTAATAAAAAAATGTCCTAAGAAAAATGAAACCCAATAGAGGAAATAATAAAGGGGAAATAGAATGTAGAAACTTTAAGAACGTTATACTTTAACTTACTTAAAAAATTAAAAAATCTTTATTTTAATATTTTATATTCTCCCTCCATAAATTAATTGCCAATATTTTAGTAATAAATATGGTAAAATTTTTAATAATTTATGTACAAATGAGTCAAATTTGTTGCGATATTATCACATTTTTTTGTTTTGTAAAAGGAAATTTTAAAAACAGGCTACCCGAGGCTAATAAATGAAAATAGGGGTGTTTACAAAAAAATAGAAAATAAAGAACTCTTTTTATTGAGATATGAAGGGCTGTTTTGATGCAAATAACTGCTGCAATATACTTATTTATGCATAAAAAAGATGCTATTTTTCAACCTGCACAATTAACTATTTTTAGACAGGATGACAGGATTGACAAGATAATTTTTAATCCTGTCTATCATTTATAATTAATTTGTTCTGTCAATTCTCTATCTTCCAGATCCTCCTTGACCCAGTTTGTCATAAATCTTTTTGATTAACTGGATTTAAATCATGTTTATCCTGTTATCCTGTCAAATATTTTTTTACATTAGTGAATCTAAAAATCTATTTGCACAGGCTGATATTATTCAGCTTATTAAATGTTGGAACATAAAGAAAAGTAAAGTCGGGAAATAAAAAAACGGAAGGCTCTTGAGAGAAAAAATACGTTCGGAGAAAAAAATGCTCCGAACGTCGAAAATATACATGTGACATTAAATACCTTACCACATTCGAAATCTTCCAAAAGGGGAAAAAAAACTAAACATTGGAAACCAAATAAAGAATGGGGTGATAAGAAAACCCGATTTACAATTAGTTTTTACTTTCATAATCTTTGCTCCTTTTGATTAATTATTAAGGGCGTAAAAAGTAATTTTAGAGTTGATGAAAAGCTATGACAAAGTTATTTCAGAATTAATGAAAAGCTATAAAAATGGTCATCACCTTCAGAATAGTTGGCTCATTCCGGACGTGAATCAAAAAGGAAAAA
>JAUWIR010000543.1 GCA_030605265.1 Pseudomonadota bacterium
CCTTTATATCCACGGCAAATTATTATAATATTATAATTTACCGCTATAATATTTTATATAATAGACACAGCTTTTCTTAAGTTCTCTCTGCGAGCTCTGCGTTCTCTGCGGTAAAAATTTGTTCCCTTGATCCAAACCATGTCAAAGTGAGAATTGCTGTAATAGATATCCATACCTTGACAGACGAATAATTTGTTACTATTATATCACTCAATGTCTATAAATTTTATAATACAGGGGAACAAAATTGACTATCGCTGTTATTGATGGACATGGGGGCGGAATCGGCAGTTACATCATTAAAAGAATACGGGAAGATGAAAAATTAAATGAATTAGAAATTATCGGATTAGGAATAAATTCACTGGCCACAGCATCAATGATGAAAGCCCGTGCCAACAAAGGCGCCTCAGGTGAAAACTCTATAGTCTGTATGGCTGGGCAGGTAGACATCATGATCGGTTCCTTCAATATCATCATGGCCAACTCAATGCTGGGGGAATTAACCCCCAAAATGGCGGAGGCTATCGCCAGCAGCAAAGCCTTTAAATTGTTATTGCCCCTTCCTTTAGAAAAAATCAATATTATCGGTTATCAATACGAACCATTACCTCATCTTACCGATAAGCTAATTCAAAAGATAAAAGAAATACTAACCAAAAAGGAGATTAAAGAAAACAATGTGTGAGGCAAATGCCTATATCGAAAAAGAAGGGAAAGAAGAGCTTTTCATGGAATCAGTGGATGTAATCCAACCTGAGGCGGAAGATAAGCTACTCATCATGAATATTTTTGGTGATCAGAAAATCTTTTACGGTAAAATCAAAAAAATATCCTTAATTAATCACAAAATAGTCTTAGAAAAATTTGAAGAAAAATAAGCTACTTAATCTTGGCCAGAAAACCCTTTAAGCCGGTCTGCATCTGTATTCTTTTTATTAACTCCTGTGCCTGATAATTGACCTGAAACCGTCCAACCCTCACTCTATACCACAACCCTTTTGTCTCCAAGTCAGCCTCTGTTAAATATGCTTCATACCCACTTACTTGTAATTTTTTTACTAAATTTTCAGCATCCCTCTGCTTTTGAAAAGAGGCTAATTGAATAGTATATTTTCCTTTTGGTTGAAAAACTGCCTTTTTTACCTTTTTTTGACGCACAATCCCTGAAGGGAGCTTTTGTATAAACGCCTCTCCATCCTCTTTTAAAAAGGCCGGAGGTTTTTCTTTTATATCTTTTGGATTAGGTAAAGTGTAAAAAAAAGTAAATTTATCTTGCGGATAATCCTTTTTGACCTGCTTTTCTATATCCCGAACACTGTCTTGGGGAATCAATTTTTTTCCAATAAAAATCCCTATAACAAATGTTAAAAAAGATATACTCAAGGCAACCCAAACAAATTGCCAATCTATCTTGTCGGTAAATCCTTTATGATTTTTCTTTTTTTTCATAATTACATCTTCTCCGGATTTGTTATTCCTAATATTTGTAAGCCTTCTGCAAGAATCATTTTAACGACCCCTACTAAATAAAGTCGGGCTGAAGATACATTCAAATCTTCCGAAATAACTCGATGTAAATTATAATATTTATGGAATAATGTAGCAGTTTCAATTAGATAAAAGGTGAGCCTATGAGGCTCGAAAGTCTCAGCTGCCTCAATTAAGACCTGTTGGAATAAAGACAATTTCTTTATTATTTCAATTTCTTCTATACTTTGTAAAAGTGAAGTGTCTGGAGGAGGCAGGGTCAAGGATTTTTTCTCTAATTCTCTATAAATACTACAGATTCGCGCATGAGCATATTGTGTATAATAAACAGGATTTTCGCTGGATTGCTTTTTAGCCAAATCCAAATCAAAATCTAAATGACTATCATAGCGCCTCAAAAGGAAAAAAAACCGGGCGGCATCCACCCCAACTTCCTCTATGACCTCATTCAAGGGCGTAAAGGTAGCTTTCCTTGTGGACATATTAACTTGCTTTTTTCCATGAAGCAGACGAACTAATTGAACAAGGAGAATGGAGAGTTTATCCTCATCGAAATCTAACGCTCTGGTAATCGCCCGAATTCGATCAATGTATCCATGATGATCAGCGCCCCAAATATCGATGATTCTGTCATACTTTCTTTCAAATTTATCTTTGTGATAAGCAAGATCAGAAGCATAATAGGTTGGCTCGCCGGATGAGCGGATAACAACTCTATCTTTTTCATCTCCCACTGCAGTAGTTTTCATCCAAAGAGCATCTGCTTTTTCATAAATCCATTCCTTTTTTTGTAACAATTGGATAGTTTGTTCCACAGCATTGGTTTCATAGAGTTTTTTTTCACTATACCATATATCAAATTTTATTCGTGTTTTTTCTAAATCTTTTTTAATTTGCTCTAAGATACTATCTGCAGCAATTTTAGTAAAAAGCGGCACTACTTTTTCATCAGATAAGGATAAGTAAAGATCTCCTTTTTCTATTATTATTAATTCTGCAATGTCAACAATATAATCTCCTTGATACCCCTCTTCAATAAAAAGGATTTCTTGCCCAAGGGCTTGCTTGTATCTTATGAAAACAGATTTTCCTAATATTTCCATCTGTCTTCCTGCATCATTAATATAGTACTCTTTGGTCACTTCATAGCCGACTTTTTGTAAAATTCGGGCTAAAGCATCTCCAATTACAGCGCATCTACCGTGCCCAACGTGAAGAGGTCCTGTGGGATTTGCACTTACAAACTCAACATTCACCCTTTTTCCTTTACCAATTTCCGGAGAACAAAAACTCGCAAAATTTTCTCTGATCTGAACTAATATTTTTTGCCAATATAGAGGTTTGAAAAATACATTAATAAAGCCATTCCCAGCGACTTCAACTTGCTCTATATCCTCGTGACTAAGGAAAATATTATGAACTATTTCTTCAGCTAATTTTTTAGGAGGCATTTTCACAATTGAAGCAAGTAAAAAGGCAATATTAGTGGCCAAGTCTCCCAATTTTCTATCTTTAGGTATTTCAAAATGAATAGGAGGAATTTCAACCTTTTCAGGTATCACCCCCTTTTTTTTCAGATCATTTAATGAGTTTAAAATAATTTCAGCCAATCTTTGCCGCATCATACAAATACCTAATCGTTCCTTAAAATAAATTGAGCAAATAGTTTAATTAAGACCTTAAGAGATAAATTTATTCTTAAATATGAATAATTTTCCCCTCTGGTTTCTTTCCCTTAATTATTTGGAGAAGAGCAAAGGAATTAGTGGAAGAAAATCGTTTATCCGTGGGACTTCCAGGATTAATATATAAAATATCCTCCGCCCATTGACATAGCGACCTATGAGAATGGCCAAAAATGATACACCCACACCCGGAAAAGAGGGAGGATACTCTTTTAATAAGCCCGTCAGGGGCGCCCCAGCCATGGGTAACTCCGATTTTCATTCCTTCTAAAGAAAAAACTGATTTTTCAGGTAATTCTCCCTTAATAGCTGGTGGGTCCATATTTCCACAAACGGCG
>JAUWIR010000110.1 GCA_030605265.1 Pseudomonadota bacterium
CTGGGATTTTTTCGGGTAGGTCTTTCATTGGATAAATTTTCTCGGATTATTCATCAAACGCAAAGTCATACACTCTGGTTTAGCTTACTTATTATTCTTCTTGGCAGTGGGGGTTTATCCATTATCTTTTATCATCAGTATCTCCAATACAAAAGATATAAGGTCCTGGAGGAGAGTTTTCAGAGGACCGAGCGGCTGAAATCTATCGGAAAATTAGCTGCAGGTGTAGCGCATGAGATTAGAAATCCACTTAATGCCATTGGTATGACTATTCAACGACTCCAACATGAGTATTTACCCGAACAAACAGAAAGTAGAGAAGAATTCATTCAATTTACCAAGGTCATTCGCCAAGAGGTCAGACGAGTGGATAAAATTATTGGTAATTTTTTGAATTTTGCCAAAGAACCAAAACTGGAAATTCAATCAGTTGATATCACTTCCATTATAAAAGATCTTTCCTGTATTTTCTCTCAAGAGGCAAAAGAACAAGGGGTTACTATTCACACTCAAGATAATCAAAACCCTTTGTCTTGTCTTTGTGATCCGAACCAGATTAAACAGGCCCTGATCAATATTATTCGAAATGCTCTACAAGCCATGGCAAACGGCGGTCCTCTTTGGATCAATTCAGGTACACTGCGAGACAATATTTTCATTTCAATAAAAGATACCGGAGAAGGGATTGCGGACATTGAAAAAATTTTTGAGATTTATTTTACCACTAAAGAGGACGGCATAGGGCTGGGCCTTCCCATCTCACAAAAAATCATTGAAGAGCATGGGGGGAAAATCAAGGTAAATTCAAAACAGGGAGAGGGAACGGAGTTTCACATTTATCTTCCCCTTAAACCAAGAAAATATGTAGTGGAGAAAAAATCGCCATGATTAATATCCTGGTTGTTGATGATGAGAAAAATCAAAGGGAGATGCTTAAAGGGTTTCTTTCAAAAAAGGGATATCATATGGATATCTGCAGTAATGGGGATGAAGCCGTAAAAATTGTCAAAAAAAAACAGATTGATATTGTCTTAACAGACTACCAAATGCCGGAAATGAGTGGTCAGGAGTTATTAATAAAAATTAAAGAGATTAATCCCTCGATTCTGGTTATTCTTTTTACTGCCTACGGCACTGTAGAAAGAGCAGTAACAGCCATGAAGGGGGGGGCTTATGATTATCTTGCCAAACCAATAGATTTAGATGAATTGCTGATCATACTGCAAAGAGGAGTAAACTTTCTGCATTTAAAAGAAGAGAATAGAGAATTGCGCCAGATGCTCTCACAGCGGTATTCTTTTACTAATATCATTAGTGGAAGCAGTAAAATGGAGGAGGTCCTCAGTATTGTCAGTCGCGTGGCTAAAGCCGAAACCACCATTCTGATCCGGGGTGAAAGCGGTACGGGCAAGGAATTAATTGCCCATGGTATTCATTTTAATAGCTTGCGGGCAAATCGACCATTCATTAAAGTCAATTGTGCGGCGATTCCTGAGAACCTTTTGGAAAGCGAGTTATTCGGGCATGAAAGGGGGGCTTTCACCGGAGCTGTGCAACGGCGTATCGGCCGTTTTGAAGATGCTGATTCAGGGACTATTTTTTTAGATGAAATCGGTGATATGGTTTTACCACTTCAGGCCAAACTTTTACGCGTTCTTCAAGAAAAAGAAATTCAACGGGTGGGAACAAATGCAATGCAAAAAATTGATGTTCGTATAATCGCAGCCACCAATAAAAACCTTGAAAAAGGAATGAAAAGTGGTGATTTTCGAGAAGACCTTTATTATCGACTTAATGTAGTTCCCATTTTTTTACCTCCATTGCGTGAAAGAAAAGAGGACATTCCAAAACTAATGGATTTCTTTTTAGAAAAATATCGTCAGCGGTGTCATAAAAAAATAAAGGGGTATACCAAAGAAGCTGGTGATGTTTTAGCAAAATATAGATATCCGGGCAATGTAAGGGAACTGGAAAATCTCATAGAACGGGCAGTGGTTTTGACTCGGCACGAATGTATTACTGTGGATGATTTACCGCCAAATCTTTATCAATGGAATAATGAGCATGACCGAGACAAGGACGGGTTATTTGATCAATCAATGGATGAAGCGGTTTTTTCCTTGGAAAAACGGATGATCCTGGAAGCCCTTAATAATAATAAGTGGGTTCAAATCAGAGCAGCCGAGCAATTAGGGATTAGTGAACGAGTCCTGCGCTATAAAATGAAAAAATATGCTATGGAAAATTAGGGACCCGTCCCTTCCCTCTCCCCCCAGACAAAGAAGGGATAGGTCCCCTTTTTATAAAAAATTTTACTTATTGAATCTATTGAATACCAGGGCCCTTTTCCTCCTGGCGATTCCCAGCAAAGCTAAAAGACCAAGACCCAGCAGAAAAAATGTTGAGGGCTCAGGGACCGCTGAAGATGGTGACGAGGATAAATCAACTTCTTCATAGATAACATTATTAGCGCAATTCACGGTCCATCCTAAGATAATGGATGAATATCCACCAAGATCAAGCCCTCCGCCCGGCATTTGGATAATTCCATTATATTCATCAAAATAAAAAGTTGATTGGTAATCCTTCTTCTTTTTCTTTGCGTAACTATCCCAGCCGTCAAAGTATACATTCCCAAGAGCCACTGCACCATCCTTGGCATTGGGGTCTAGAATAACAGGATGTCCCTCTCTAATAGAATCATTGGGTATAGGCCAAATATCATCTGCAATTATATAGGCAGATGGATCTCCTAAAGCGATTGGAGAAGAGAAATCATAAATTGTTGCGGTTTGACCTGCGGTTACATCATTATCCAGATCAACCACAAGGTCCCAGTTACCATCCCCTTCAAGATCGAGAAAAAGATCACCGGGACGCAGCATTGACCAGGTATTTGAAACCCAATCGTCACATTTCTCAGAGGTGTAATTAAAGGTAAGAGATGTTAATTTGTTGGCATCAAGTTCAAGTGTTCCGCCCAGAAAAATTGGCACCCCTAATGTCTGGGAATAATCATCATCATCATAATCATCATCACCATCATCATTCCCCCATTCAGGCCAGAAAATAGCATTGTCATTAAAGGTTAAAGTGGTGGCAAAGGTTTGAGCACAGAATGCAAGTATAATGGCGATAAAGAACAGGAAGGCTAGTTTTCTTGGCATATCCACTCTCCGTATAAAGGTTAACAAAATAAACTATCGGTTCCCTTAACAAACCACAGTTTCTTACCGAACCTTGGGGGGAGAATGAATAAAACCTCAGAACCTTGGAAATGCACATTTTGATTTTGCTGATTTACAATTTCCTATGTGAGCAAGCAGAATGCCAACCTAGGGGAAAAAATATCCTATTGAATTTATTGACATATCAAAAAAAATTATTGTTTTTAAAAAGAAAATGAAGGGTAACATGCATAAAATTTATACCAGCAGTAATAGATTTTATAACCTTTTCATTGACAATCCCTCAATAGATGATTATAGTTTTAAATACGAAAAATACAAATAATCAATGGCTTTGCCAAAGGAAGATTATGTGCATAGCAGTTCCGTGTCAAGTTATAAGTATTAAAGAAAATATGGCTACCGTCGAGATCGGCGGAGTAAAAAGAGAGGCTCGTATAGATTTATTAGAAGATGTTTCTATTGGCGATTATGTCATCCTTCATGCAGGCTTTGCTATTCAGAGGCTCGACGCTGATGACGCTCAGGAGACTCTGCGACTTCTAAAAGAGATGACGGAATGAAATATCTTGATGAATATCGCGATCCTGCCTTAGCTAAACAGTTAATCGCCCAAATCCGGAAATTGAACAAAGGGCGAAAGATAAGATTAATGGAAGTATGCGGCAGCCATACAGTAGCTATCTACAAGGCGGGTATTAGGGACCTTTTTCCAAATATTGATCTTATTTCAGGCCCGGGATGCCCGGTATGCGTTACCAGCACAGGAGATATTGACAGGGTCATAAAACTAACCACCATGCCTGACAGCATCCTGACAACCTTCGGTGATATGGTGAAAGTCCCCGGCTCTAATTCCTCATTGCAGCAACAGATTTCCCGGGGGGCGGATGTTCGCCTAGTATACTCTTCCTTTGATTCTTTGCAGATCGCTAAAGATAATCCGAATAAAAGAATAATATTTTTGGCTGTTGGCTTTGAAACCACTGCTCCAACTATAGCGGCCACAGTTTTAGAGGCTAAAAAAGAAGGAATAGAGAATTTTTATATTCTCTGTTTTCATAAATTAGTCCCCCCTGCCATGAAAGCCCTCCTAGAGGGAGAACAGATCCATATTGACGGATTTATCTGTCCTGGTCATGTCAGTGTTATTATTGGATCAAAGCCTTATGAATTTATTCCGAAAGAGTATAAATTACCTGCTGTTATTACCGGTTTTGAATCTATTGATATTTTACAAGCCCTTCTGGTAATTCTTACCCGGATCAATGAAAATCATCCGGCTGTGGAAATACCTTATTCGCGGGTAGTAAAACCTGAAGGCAATCCATTGGCCATGAAAAGGATGCAAGAGGTTTTTCAACCTTGTGAAGCAACTTGGAGGGGCTTAGGAGTAATCCCCGACAGCGGTTTGAAATTACGTATAAAATTTATGCACTATGATGCTCATCAGAATTATGATTTATCAGTGGAAGAAAAACCTGAACCTGCAGGTTGCGAATGTGGGAATATTTTAAAAGGTATTAAGAGGCCGACTGATTGCCCATTATTTAAAAAAATATGCAATCCGCAGCATCCTGTAGGCCCATGCATGGTTTCAACAGAAGGAAGTTGCGCTGCAGCTTATAAATACAGCTAAACTAATAAAAAACTGTAATAGTTCACCACGAAGACACAGAGGCACTGAGAAATGACTTTCGAGGATGTTCTTGAACTGAAAAGTAGTTGAAACACCAGCGCCGATTCACGAGGCACAATTGCTAACCTGTTTGAGATTATCCGGGATGAAGGGATGCCTTATTTATAAATTTTAATGTGCCCATTTTATAAGGAGAGAATCAAGAGGTTTGCCTTTTGATTTTTCTCTGTGTCTCTGTGTCTCTGTGCCTCCGTGGTGAGTTGAACTGTTACAAAAAAATTAAATAATTGCACAGGTTAAATTTTATCTGTCTAATCTTGGAGCAATGAGAGGTATGGAAGAAAACAGAATACTCCTTTCCCACGGAAGTGGTGGGACAATGACTCGGGATTTAATTGAAAAGTATTTTGTCAGCCAATTCGATAATCCCATTTTAGCGCTTTTAAATGATCAGGCAATTTTTCCCACTCCTTCTACTCGACTTGCCTTTACCACCGACTCTTATGTTGTAGATCCCCTCTTTTTCCCGGGCGGGAATATTGGCAGATTAGCCGTGTGTGGAACAGTGAATGATCTTTGCGTATCCGGAGCAACTCCCTTGTATCTGAGCTGTTCTTTTCTTATTGAGGAAGGATTTTTATTTTCCGATTTAGAAAAAGTCCTCTATTCAATGAAAGAAGCCTGTGAAGAAGCGGGGGTAATTATTGTAACCGGGGACACCAAGGTAGTAAACCGGGGCAGTCTTGATAAACTTTTTATCAATACTGCCGGGGTGGGCTCTTTGGAAAAGGGCCTTTTCATTGCCGGGGAAAATGCCCGGGTTGGAGATAAAGTATTGGTGAGTGGTTTTTTAGGAGACCATGAAATCGCCATTATCTCAAAAAGGCAGAATTTGGGATTTGTAACCAATGTAAAAAGTGATGTGGCCCCTTTAAACGGTTTAGTAAATATATTATTAAAAAAAGGATTCGGTCAGTCTCTTCACGCTATGCGGGACCCCACTCGAGGAGGATTAGCCACACTGCTCAACGAAATTGCTTGCCAATCACAAGTTGGGATTATTGTTGAGGAAGATCAAGTCCCCATTCGAGAAGAAGTCCGAGGGGCCTGTGAAATTTTAGGTTTTGACCCCCTGTATTTAGCTAATGAAGGAAAATTAATTGCTTTTGTTGACTCTAAGAAAGCTGAACAGATCCTGTCGGTTATGCGTGAAACAAAATATGGAGAAGATGCTCAGATTATCGGAGAAGTTATTGCTGAGCCCAAAGGAAAAGTTCAACTCCGGACAGTTATCGGGGGAACACGAATTTTAGATATGTTGGCTACCGAGCAATTCCCCAGAATTTGTTGATGTAAGACCCATGTCTAAGCAATAAGTTTAAGCCTATAATGCCGCTCATCCTTGTCTATAAGGCACCTCATCCGTTTGCATTGCTAATGAAGCCAATTTTCCACCACGATCAGTAAATCGATACAAAAACACCTTACTAATCATAGTTAAAAAAATATCTTGTCTCAAAATTAATATTTTATCTATATATATTAGTATATGGATACGTTTTTATGGACAACCATCTATTTATATTCTCTATTTTTTCTTAGGAATTATAATTACTACCATTGATTATTATTATATACTGTGAAAAATATTTCATAGTAAGTAATGAATAATTGCATATTTCAAAGAAAAAACCGGCCGAAAAAAGAAAATTGCTTCTGCTTTATCATTTCAAAGATATCCTTAATTATCTGATTTTATGGTATAAATGACCTGTAGAATATAATTTTACATGAGCATACATTTTATTAATTCATTGGCATATAATTTGTTTATTGTTTATAAGTCAACAGATTTTGTATTATTAATGAGATTTATGGACACTAATATTAGTAGGCCTACCAAATAATTTCTAAAAATTTATTTGAAGTTATACTTTAGTACTATAATATTTTATCCATTTTTGGGGGGGAGACTTTTAGGAGGAGAGGTAGATGAAACATTTTTACAAAAGATTTACTTTTTTCATTTTAGCAAGTGTTATTTTAGGGTGGTCATTTTTGAATCCTTCCTTTGCTCAAATTATTCCCGGCTCTTTTTATTCCCCTTTCTCACCCTTCCAAAATTCTCTTATAGGTTCTTCTATAGGTTCTTATTATTATAATCCATATTCGAGTTATTATAATCCTTATTCGAGCCTTGGGTTAATAAATCCATTTGTGAATTATTCGCCAATGATGAATCCCGCGCTTTCTTTTTCACCTTTTTCGCTTGGCCCGGATTAGATTATTCAAATTATTATCCAAATACTTTTTCCTTTTTTAACCAAGGGCCATCCTATGGGGAACTACTTGATACTTATAATTATTTAAATTATGCAGCTAATTTTTATACATTAGCCTACCAGACACCCCTTCTCTATTTACGTGATATTCAGGCTGATCAAATTGGCTCTCTCCTTTATTCCTATGTTGACGTTGAAGGAGTTCCCCTTGAACAAGCCATTTTACATTTTATTCAACAGATATATTCTCAATAAACTCAATAAACACGCCTATTAAAAAGCATTAGATTAAGCTGATGAGCTGTTAAGCTGATGAGCCGCATAAAAAAAATGAAAATTCCTATGATCAAGATAAGATTGGGTAAAGGGTAACAATAGGAGTAAGAAAGGAGGGCAGTTATACTAATGTAGGAGCCTAAATATTTTTCCATTTCCTAGGGGTAAAACAAACTTTAAGGTTAAAGGAGATAATTCATGCAGAAGGCAAAAAAGTTATTTTTAAATTACCTGGTTTTAAGCTTCGCAGTAATGTTTTTTATGGCACCAACAGTATCAGCTCAGTATTGGGCGAATATGGGGCCTTATAACGTATTATGGCCTCTATGGTCTGAGGCCTTGTCTCCTATTGATCCAATTACAGGAATTGCAACTCCTCTGGTAACCTCACTTACCAGCACTACCCAATTGCCTGTAATGCCGGCTTTTGTTTGGGACATTGAACAGACAACTCCATGGTTTTTATATAATGCGCCACAAAGCCTTGGAGGTGCTCTTTACTACTTCGATAGCCTCACCGGTTTTAATACTTTTCCTCCACCTGATCATTTACTACCAGGAGGCGGTATATTTGCTAATCCATTACCATTAGGCTACGGGAATCTTATTCCAAATTTCGAACACTTTGATTTGTTTACATTAGTGGCTAATAATGCATATAGTGCAGCTTTTGGATCAGCGTTAGATGCTTTACCGTATTTTAGTCTATTACCACCAGAATTACTTTGGGGTGCACCTCCATTCCCATATATTTTCTAATTTATTTACCGATCTATTAATAAAGTAGATAAAAAAAAGCAACACTCGCCATGTTGCTGATTAGTATGGAAAATGGAGGTGACTACCGTGGAGTATAACTGCCTACCTTTACCCATTCTCAGTTAGTAAATAAAATGGATTGGGAGGATTAGAACTCTTCCCGATCCATTTATTACTTACCTATTTTTTTTTATACTATTATTGTATCTTTTATAATAGTTAAAAGCAAATCATTGACTGACCGATATCTTTATCATATATTATAAATTGATCGTCACTAATCCTTAAACTTTTAAAACAGTGAACCTGTATAAGGTTACAATAATCATTACCGGATTTATGTTAAATGATCTATATTACAGACACTATTTCCATTGACGAAAGAGAAATTCAAGAGGAGTTTTTTTGTTCATCCGGTCCAGGCGGCCAAAATGTCAATAAAGTCTCCACAGCAGTCAAGCTTCGTTTTGATGTGGGTAATTCCCCCTCTTTGTCTGAAGAAATTCGTACTCGACTTCTTCAATTGGCAGGCAAGCGGATTACCTCCAACGGGATTTTAATTATTGATGCTCGCAAGTTTCGTACTCAGGAACGTAATAGACAGGATGCCAAGGAGAGGCTGATTGGGTTGATAAGAAAAGCAACAGAAAAATCTAAACCTCGTCGGAAAACTAAGCCAACAATTCAATCCGGGATAAGGCGACTGAATTCAAAGGTACACCGAGGCAAGATTAAAAAAATGCGTCGCTCTGTCACTTCTCAGGAGGATTAAGGGGGTAAATTTCACGAGAACAAAGGGAAGAAGGCAAAATTATTTTTGTGGGGGATTTAAATACTTTAAGAACCAATCTGTTATAGATATAATCGCTTTTTCAAAAGGATTTCCTTCATAAGCTTCATAATGTTTACATCCTTCGAGAAGTAAAAATTTTTTAGGTTCATTCGCGCGTTCAAACAACATTTATGATAAATCAAAGGGTAAGGCTAAAAATCCAGTTTGAGCAAGACCTTGAGCATAAACAGGGAGCAAGAGTTCTTTGATCCCTGCAAAACCATGACATAGTATGACTGCAGGAAATGTTTGATTATCTCGAATATCTGGGGGGACATAAAGATCAGCCGCGATTTACTTCCCTTCAGAATAAAAAGAAACCTCCTTTTTCATGTATTCACTCCTGATTAGGTCAATCAAACCCGGGTAAGCCGGGACATAAAAGCCCCTTATTCTTGTCACAAAGACACGAAGAAGAAAAAAGAAAAAGCAGAAACTAATGACTATATATAATACTTTTTGAGTAATGCTTTTGAATAAAAATCTAACCTTAATATTCTATGACAATTATACTAGCACCAACCATATTATCAATATAATAAATCATTTTTTAAAAAAAAATTTAAATCTTAATACTATCAATTATCAATAATCCTATGGTTGGTACAGCAATTCTCATTTTGACATGGCTTGGATCAAAGTAGTATTTTTTAAAAGAAATTATGGTCACTTCAACTGAACTAATTAGCTACGAAATTAATCCTGATATTATATTACATCTACCTGATATTGTTTAATAAATCGTTGTAAGGCAGGTACCAAAACATTGGTAATTGATTATTAATTAATGAATAATAATCAAAGGATTTCAAATAATTATGGAATCCATAACCACCCAGAACACTATCAGAATAATTCGAATAATCAAAAATATAATTATAATTATAATAGTCAGGAATTCGATGAACCCAATAATATTTATTAATGGTTATCTTTTACAAATTTACCAATCAATGCATTGAAAGAGGGAAATATTAAAGAGTATGATTTTGTTCTGTATTCTCGGTAA
>JAUWIR010000541.1 GCA_030605265.1 Pseudomonadota bacterium
CATTCCTGCATTTGTGTAAAAGGGTGCCAAAGATATTTTTTATCCCATTCCTTAAGTTTCTTTGAATACTGACTTTTTTTTAAGTACTGACTCCGGGTGATAGTGCTGCTGTCTGTAGCTTTTAAAAAATTTTCCAAATTGATATATTGTAAGTAGTGATCAATATTTTCACCTTTTCCCTTTTCAGTATCAATTGACGAAAAAAAAGGGATATTTCCCAAAATATCAACCCCGCCAAAAGATTTTATCAATTCAGGATTTGTTTTTTCACACACATCCTCAGGGGAAGGATCGGTTTTATTAAGAATCACACCGGCAACCTCAATATGACGATTCCGCAAAGCCTCCACAGTTAATAAAGTATGGTTTATTGTCCCCAAAACAGGCCTGGCTACTACAATCACAGGGTACCCTAAATTCTGAATAAGATCGATCATCAGATAATCCTGGCGAATTGGTACTAATACGCCTCCCGCCCCCTCGACAATTAAAAAAGAAAACTGTTCTTCCAGCCACTTTTGAGCAGTAAAAATCTTTGAGATATCAATAGAAATCCCTTCCCTTTTTGCGGCAATATGCGGGGCCAGAGGTTCTCTTAGTAAATAGGGAGAAAAAGGATTATAGGAAAATGGATTTTTCAAAGATTTATCAGGACCTTTTCCCAAGGCGCTTTCTATAAATGATAAATCAGCAGAATATCTTGCCCCCTTCTCCTCTGAAGCGCCAGTTTGTATAGGTTTCATTACTCCAACATCCATTCCCTTTTTCTTTAGCCCCAAGGCGATAACTGCAGCAATAAAAGTCTTCCCTACCCCAGTGTCAGTTCCAGTGATGAAAACCCCGGTCCCCATTTTCTTCTCCCTGTTTCAAAGTTTTTCAACTTGTGCAATTAACTATTTAGACAGGATAACAGGATTTACAAGACAATTTTTAATCCTGTCTATCATTTATAATAACTCTTTAACTTTACTCTTGATCTCAACTTTATTTTCTACAAAATTAAGTATCAAGCACAATTAAGTATCAAGTACACTGTTTTTCTCATTTTCACAAGGCAATTAACTAATTGTACTTCATGGGCTTTAATAATTCGTCTTACAGACTTTAACTCCAAAATAATCGTATTATTCACAATAATATCAGCAATAAATTCACCTACAATCTCATCTTTATAGTAGTCTGTAATGGGTTGTGATAGATCTTTTTGATTAAATGGATTTAAATCATGTTTATCCTGTTATCCTGTCAAATATTTTTTTACATTAGTGAATCTAATAATCTAATTGCTTAGGTTGAAGTTTCTTACAGCGGATCAAGGCTACCTGATAGGTTGCTTTGATCCCCTTTTTCCTGGTAAAATTTTCTTCATAATAGTTTATCATCTCTTGTAATTTTTTTCTTCCCCCTAATCCCTTAAAAAAACCTGAAGCAGCATTGGAGGCCCCCATTTTTTTTAATTCACAAAGTAAAGAAAAAACATCAGGATACTCTTTTTGAAAGATTAATTCTTTCATAAAAATATGAGAAAATTCACTCATGCGCAAAAATTTTTTCAAAACATCACAGGACACAAAAGGGTGGCCTCTAAAGTAACCTATATGCCGGAAAGAAGAATATAATTCACTTAAGGTCCCTTCAATAAAAATAGAAAAGCAAAACTCCGCCCCGGGTTTCATCAGAAAATGTACTTCCTGAAAGGCCTGCCTATAATTTTGTATCCATTGATAAGCCACATTAGATAAAACTAAATCAAAAATTAGTGAGCAATAGGGAAGGCTTTCAGCATCTGCTTGCAAGAAAAAGGGGCCATGGGCATGGCCGGATTTTTTTTGTCTTGATTGTGCTAAAGAAGAGGCTTGTTTTATCATACCAAAAGCTAAATCACAGCCGTGCGTTTGGGCCGAAGGAAATCTTTTAGCTACTTTCCATAGTATATTTCCCGTTCCAGTTCCTATATCTATGATTCGAGATGCTTTTCGGGATGCAATAAAATAAATAAGAGCTTGGGCGACTTCAGATTGCAATGTTGCCACCTGATCATAGTTTGAAGCAATAGAGGAAAAATTTTTTTTTACTCTTTCTTTATTAATAGAATTTGACATCTTCTCAAACAAGACCTCTTTTATTTCTGCGGTCAGCTATCAGTGGGCATCATTTATCACTCATCACTCATCACTCATCACTCATCACTCATCACTCATCACTCATCACTCTACCCTACGGCAGTAATCGAATAATGACAAATTTTTTTTCTTAAGGCAAGGAATTTAAAAATTTTTTTAGGACTTGGTTAAAGGTATGCTCTTGCGTAAAAAAAGGAAGATGCCCGCATAAGGGAAAAATCTCAAGAAGACTTTGAGGGATATGCCTGTGCATAAATCTACTCGCTTCAACCGAACAAATTTGATCTTCCGCCCCATGCAGAAGCAAAGTGGGGACCTTTACATCAGATAAAGTTGACCGAAGATCTATCGATTCCAGAATATCCAACCCTTCAAGAAGCGCTTGATCGTTGATTTGATTCATTGTTAATAGATCATTAGCCCTCTTTGGAAGATTTCTTCTTTTTTCCTCTTCTGAAAATAAAAGTTGATAAAAATCTTTTAAAGCGCTTTCTTTGTCTTTTTTAAGACGTCTTTTTAACAAACGCAATTCCCCGGGATGCATTCCCCAGGGAAAAGTTTCATCAAAAAGGAATTTAGGTGTTCCGCTTGCCAGGGTCATTGAGGAAACCATTGAAGGAAATCTGGAAGTAAAGGCACGGGCCGGCATGCTGCCAAGAGACCACCCGATTAAATGAACAGGTGATAAATGGTGATAGCTGATATAATCAAATAACCCTTGAGTTAGAGTATCTATGGTGAAAGGCCCCTTAAAAAAACAAGGAGCAGGATCTTCAATGAAATAATTGGGGGCAAATACAGGGTATGTGCTAGAAAAATATTCACACTGTATTTTCCAGATATTTGCTGTTGTTCCCCACCCATGAAGAAAAAGAAGAGGTTTCATTCATAAATATCCAAAATTTTTACTTTTATTCTATTTTAAGAAAAATGGTATTTTATAGGAAAAGCTTTAATTCCCAGTCGACATTTACATCAACAGGTTCGTCATTGGTTGAGGAATTGTTATCACCATCATTATTGGTTGAGGAACTGCTACTACCATCACTACCATCACTACCACCGCCACCACCTGTGATCGCTACAGCAACGCCAATGAGTACCCCTCCTCCGACTACCCATGGCCATATTTTTCTCTTACGGTTAATTTCTGCTTTTTGTTGTGGTTCTTTTAATATAGCATCAATATTGGGGTCATACCCACTTTTCGGATAGGCTCTAAGTACTGGTCACCATAAATACGCATCCAGTTATCACTCATAGCGGCACCATAAAAGTAAAAGGGCGATTTGGAGTGCGATGGCTGAGACAGCCGCTTTCCTTTGCGGACGGCTGAGACGTCCGCAAGTCCAACTGGCCAAGTAACCGCGGTCAGTGCTTAGGGACTCGGAAAATG
>JAUWIR010000330.1 GCA_030605265.1 Pseudomonadota bacterium
ACAATATCCGATTTCTTCAGTTTCAGGGTTTTGGATTCCAAATAAGTCACAATCGTATATCCACTCCCAACATCTGATTTTATAAAATTCTATGGCTGCTTTGTAGAGGGCTTCCCATTCTTCGATTGAAGCAGTATTTAAATTTTTCATATTTATTATTCCTTATATTGCGTTAAAAGTCTGTTTTTATCTCTAAATGATATATTTCAGCGGTTCGATCCCTGGTCGGCGCAGTGGGAGTATTTATGGTATCTTGAGAAATTTTTTACAATGGTTTTACAATGGTTTCACAATATATAAGGAATTTGAAGGCATCCCGGTAGATAGGCAGGTGTTCATATTGCGCCATTGCTTTTTATTTGCCCCATTTTAAAAATTATCGCCAACAGGGGGCAAGCTCCCCTTGCCCCCTATACCCCAAAAGAAAATGATCTAATAATCAAATAAGTGTAACCAAAATGGAGCAATTTGAATTATTCTCTCGCAAAGGCGCAAAGGACGCAAAGAAAGACATGAAAAAACTTAGCGAACTTTGCGCCTTTGAGAGAGAAATGTATTTCCTAACCCTTTCGAATAAATATTGTTTGTCTTATTTTGGTCACACTCTAATCAAATGTTCAATTGCCACTGCGCACCGGCAAGGCCCGGCCGACGCCGGCCCGGCCGTCCCAACCCCGGTCGCCGAAGCGGAAACCGAAGCAGGCAGCCTTAGAGCCGTGCGTCTCTGATCCCCAAAGGTAATAGGTCAGGGATATAAAATCCGGGGATTTATAGCTTTTTTTTGAGTTTTTGTTATAAATCCCTGCCAGCTCATCCTGGGTGGGAAGCCGCCAGCCAGTATACCCGCCGCCGGTGTAATTATCGCAATAGCTCTTAGCATTGGCCCAGTTTATGTCATTCCCGTTGTCCTTGTTTGCCCACATGAGTCCTGTCTTGGTGTCGCTGACAGTGCCATTGCCATTATCAATAAAACGGCCGTCATCTGAAACATCTACACCCGGTTTTCCAATATATTCCTCACCTTTCCCCGGTCCATGAAAAACAATCCGATCAAGCCTTGGGCCGTTCAGCGTGGCCTGCATCTTTACCTCCGGGACCAAAAGATCGGGATGGCCTTTATACTCCCTGGCCTTTTTCTTGGGTATCGGGCAATAGAACCTGATTTTCTTGCCGGACATGGTTAGCTCTCCCAGCATTATCTGTCTTTCAGGCTTATATGAAGTAAACTTGAAAGGCGCCTCTGAAGATTGGATGGTAAAGCGTTTGCCGGTCAGGGTCTTCATCTGTTTGTTCAAAGGGTTGATCTGGCTGTCTTGTGTCTGGGTAAGCTCCTGACTGATGGCGGCTAATTTTTGTTCCTTTTCCCTTCTGGCCGGGTCTGCCTTTTGTTTTGCCTCCCTGAGACGAGCCTCATAGTCGGCTTTTGTCTCAAATTCCTTGTCCCATGGCGAGGTGTCTGCCAGGCGGGCAATCTTTTTATCGTAAAAGGCGGTAAGCTCTGAGGACTGCTTCTTAAGCTCAGCCTCAAAATTTTCAGCTATCCGGTCGCTCTCCTTTTTTATCCTTTTAAGCTCCCCCACTGCAGATTCGATGGTTGCCCCGCCGTCGAGGCTGCCTACTCCCGGCAAGGTGATGCCATGTCCGGCAAAGTAAACAAAGAGGCCGGCATTGGGCTCAACCCCTGGAAGCCGTAAATGGATTTCATGATCCTGGCGCGGGTGGCATCTTCATTATACAGGGTTACAATTTCATTGAACTGGTAGTTTTCCCCCAGGATTTTTTCCATACCCTTAGCGTCCTTAACAGCGTATGAAAGCTGCTGATCCTGCCCCAGGTTTTCATACCGGTCAATGCCGATAATAAGGGCGGCCATATAATCATAGATTTCAATGGAATGGGTTTTTCCCTTAGCTGACTTGGCCATGACACTGATGCCACCGACGCCACGGGTTTCCGCAGCTTCTAAATGGGAAGTAAAATGTGAAGTAAAAGAGGCGCAAAAAAATAGAGTGGCAAGGATGACCGAAATAAAAATAAAGCGTTGAGAAATCATTTTTTTCCTCCGGTTTAAATTGATTAAAAGCCAAACTTATTGAGCTTATGAAAGAAGTTAATTTCAGTAATGTAAATAATAAATGATTTCATTTTACAATTAAGCTCATTTTATAATTAAGCTCATTGGATGTCAATTTTTCTAAGTGTCATGAAAATCGGGGTTAGGACTTTTATTATAAGGTTTTTTCGGCATCCTTCATTTCTCAGTTTACACTTTTTTATTTTACCATGAAGGACATGAAGAGCATGAAGATTTTTTTATTCCTTCTTTTACTTCATGCCCTTCATGGTAGATAAAAAAATAAAAAGTCATAAGTGTAAACTACTTTTCGTTCTTTATGAAGAATGCCGGTTTTTCGATATAAATTTCTATAATTTTAATTATGGTCAGACTGCTTAGAATAAAATTTCAGGAGCTTTTTATCATATCACTTCAAAGGGCAACGCAGCCACATCCTTCCATCCCACACAATCCTTTATTATGCGAGCCATTCTTTTTAGCCCTATATCGAAAAAGTGGGGACTGGCACCTTAGACATGATAAAACAATGTAGGCTACAAGAATTACCTGAGCCTATATTTACTCAAAAGTTAGGGCAGTTTGTGGTTATCATTTGGAGATATATATATACTGAGGAATATCTCTTGAACCTTGCTCTAAATGATCGACAAATAAACGCGATTAAATTTCTAAAAGAAAAGGAAAAGATAACGAATATTATCAAAGAGCACCACAACATAAATTATTTGTAATGAAACAATGAGGCAAAGTTGCACAATAACATTATATCTTGATGGTAACAGAAGAGGAAAAAAAGAAAAGAAAAAAAGGGGGACAGATCTATTTTTTTTTAGCTCATATTCTTTAGATAACAATTAAACCAACAATTACAAAAAATATTTCATTAAATATGTAATTACAATACCTTGCTCCTTTTTGGAATTACAATTGTGTTGGTTATCCGAATATGAGCGTTTATATTTCTAAAATTAAGTCCCACAAAGAAAACAAAAGTTAAAGAGAAAGGAATCATTCAGGGGCAAGGAGAGCAGTCTTAAAATTGAATGTAATGCTTATCGTGGCATACAAAACAATCCTGACTGATACAGATCCCGACTATTGTTGTATGATATAATTGATTAAACAAATCAGTTTAAGTTAATTGAAAAGTTTTATGGAGGTCGATTATGACAAACTCATCATTGAAAAAAGAAATTCTTAAAAAACTTGACACTCTGCCATTTGAAGAGCAACGAAAGGTCCTTGATTTTACCCGGCATTTAACAATGGTTAGGACTGTAGGTGTTCATGGACAAGAGCTTCTTCCATTTGCAGGCACTATAGAAAAAACTGATCTGGAATTGATGCAGCAAACTATCAAAAAGGGGTGTGTGAGGGTTGATTTAAATGAATGGTAGATTTCTACTTGATAGAAATATTGTCATAGCCTTATTTGCTGAGGAGACGGCGGTAAAAGAAAACCTTTCAGTAGCTGAGCAGGTTTTCTTACCAAGTATTGTTTTAGGCGAGCTTTACTATGGCGCGTATAAGTCTGCACGGGCTGAAGAAAATATTACTCGTTTAGATGAATTTGCAGTTGTCAGCACTGTCCTAGAGCCCAGTAGTATTACTGCGCGGGAATATGGATATATTAAATATATGTTGCTCAACAAAGGACGCCCTATACCCGAAAATGATATCTGGATCGCCGCACTTGCTAAGCAACATAACTTAACGTTGATAACCCGGGATGATCATTTTAAGGAGATTGAAGGAATACCCTTAGAATCTTGGTAGTTTTGGAAAAAAGGACCTAAAACGAAAAAGGGGACATAAAAGGAAAAAGGAGGACAGATTTATTTTTCATGATGAGTTCACAATTTTGACATATAGCAGACATAATCTGGGTTGAGGGCCCGACAATTTTTTTGGCGGATTTTATATGCTCGGCTAATTCACCGGCAATTTTTTTAGCAGTAAAATGATCTCCCCGATCATGAGCGTCAGTGTAATTTTGTTTTAGTCGGACAAATTTTTCCAAGTAAGGCAAGCGAAGGTTTATAGTATCAAAAAGCTTTTTATCCTTCTCCTGCAAAAGTCCTCCCTTTATTTGCTCCATACAGGCACGCGCTTGTTGAAGATCTCCCCTTTTAAAAAAATCAGCAGCTTCCTGTAAAATATCTTTAGCCTCTTGATACTTAACAGCTTGTAAAAGATCTTGTGCCTGTTGCCACAGCTCTTGGGCTTCAGGGAGTGATTGCAGCACTTTAGCATGAGGTTCCATATCCTCAATGATACGCTCAGGCTCTTTTTTTTCTTTAAGGGCTTCTTTTGATTTCCCCATTACCAGGACAGATTCTACCAGTCTTTCCGGTTTTGTTGTGGTTTTGGTGGAAAGAATTTGATCCAACCAGGCTAGGTGATGATCATCAATGGTATTTTTGTTCTTTTTGGCCTCATCCGCTAAGCCAAGTAACCGATTGATTTTTTCCTCACGTTGTTGTTTCTTATATTCATGAAGGAGATGCCGAGCATCTTTGTTTTCCGGAGATACTGCCAAGATCCTGCCGAGCCTCCTCGGGCAGTCCTTGCCCGTCAGCCGGAATCATCTCCTGCACAATCGGCTCAAGACTTTTAGCGTGTAATGATTGAATACTTTCAGCCAACTGTTCTATGGTTAGTTTTAATTCAGGTTGTTCAAAAGAGGCCAACTCTCCTAAAAGATTTGAAGCACGGTTCGGATCACCTTCCCTGATAAAGTACTCTACCGAGAGAACATAAACTTCCGCTGCTCTTGGATGTGATACGCCTTTAATAACTTTAGGGCAAGCCCTATGCGGCCGCATCGTGCTGCACAGCCAAAGCTGAAAAGAGTTTCACTTTGTTGATTCACATGGATTGTCAATTAGCGCCTCATCAATTTGCCTTTGGACCCAAGACCTGGCGTCTTCATCTAATTCATCAATCAGGGTATGACAGGCATCTATATCAAAATGGCCAAGACGAAACCCCACTACGCGCGGATTTTCAGGATCAGGCTGCTCTACCATCAGGCTTTCATGAAAGCGCCTTATGAGCAGACTTTGCAACTGCGTCTTTATTTTATAACGCTCGAATGCTTTCTCTGAGCCGATATCTTCACCAGTAGGATTGATCCGATCGATCATTCTGAGCAGTTCATGTGCGGTAACCGGGACCTTCTCTTTGAGCACATCGGCATAATCATTTTCTGAAAATTTTTTTTTTGGTCTCTTCTTCTTTTTCTTGTGAGCCATTTACTTCACCACATATTTTTATGGTATTGATTATTAAAGCTTTTATCTGTTATCAATAGCATTGATTGACACACCTGATCAACATAAAGGGAAGTATTGACCGGCCTAAACTCACCATTCGTCACCAACCACCAAAATTGATTATGTCACATCGGTTCCATCACCAGAAATAATTGACTCTGCTCACAGTAATCATACTGCTCAAGGCACAGACCCTCCCTCACTTCAGGCTTCCGGACCTTCACTGGGACCCTTGTCCCAGCCGACATTGGTACAGTTCATTTTTATCGAAA
>JAUWIR010000263.1 GCA_030605265.1 Pseudomonadota bacterium
GAGCATATTCCAAATGAAAGAGATAAAAACGAGACCTGCCCTCTTCCAAAAGAAGCAAAAAAGAAAAAATAAATCACTTTATATTGTTCACCCGAAGGTCCCTTTCAGCTTATAACACGCCATATAGTCCGCCCCGGGTACCTGCTAGTGCGAAAGCGTGTAGTTGGGGCCTTGCGGCAGCGTTTGCTGAGGGCTGAGGAGAGGCTGTACAAAATGGGCATGTCAGATCCTGACATGGGCAGCGCCGTCTATCCCTGGCCATGGCCTTTAATCGAGGAGGTCCGGCAATACTTATGCTCCTATTTGGGGCATTTTAGCAAGGCCTGCAGTTATCGTCTGCTGCAAGATATAAAGAAACGTTTTATCTGGCTTAATGAATATTTTCTTTGGCAAGATGCCAACAAGATAGTCTTTCGTTGTCCTATTCCCAGGGCTGCTTTTCTTTTTTGGCAGCAAAAAAAGTATTTTCAGGGGCGTCTGCCCAATCATGTTGTAATAATGCAAAGGGGTAAGGTCTGGGAGATTATGGACAAAGGTGTTGAGGGGACAAACCAAAAAACAAGGCAGAAGGTTTGGCCGTCCTCTCCTGCTTGCCGCAGTTTTTTTCGTATCATCGTTTGCGGCAAATGAAATCCCTATTGTGGAAGAGCGGGTTGCCTGTGGCCTGGATCGGTCAGACCGGCAGAAGTTTTGGCCCTGTTGCGGAACGCGCTTTGATATGCAGGTATAAGCCTGAGAACTGTAACTACTAAAAATCCGGCGGTACTTTGGGTAAGATTTTTAAATTTTAAACTGCAAAATGCAAAAGTTAAAGGTCTGGAAAAATAAAGCATTCCTTAATTTTAAAATTTGCAATTTACAATTTGCATTGTTGCTACAATTTGCATTGTTGCTATAATTTGCATTGTTGCTATAAACCCTACTTTAAGAAAGGAGCCTTTAATGAAAAAGAAACCTATAATCAAAACAGCTTTTCTTGGTCTTTTCATATTTGGCCTATTAAGTTATATCCGACAGTGGCCAATGGTAAAAATGTTTCCTCCACCATCTCCAACACTGATAAATATGCCTGGTCGGAAAATACCGGGTGGCTGAATTTTAAACCCACCCACGCCCAAGTGACTATTGAAGCAGATCATCTTTCAGGGTATGCCTGGGCTGAAAATATCGGCTGGGTAAAAATTGGGTCGGGCACAGGGCCCTATGCCAATACTACCGCCACGAACTGGGGCGTAAACCGCGATACATCAAACAATCTTTCCGGCTATGCCTGGAGTGAAACCATAGGCTGGATAAATTTTAACCCCACCCACTCCCAGGTATCTATTGAAGCCATCACGGGTGATTTTGACGGCTATGCCTGGTCTGAAAATGTGGGCTTCATCCATTTTCAGAATGCAGCGCCCGCCTATAAAGTATGTGCCTTACTGCCTCTTGTTGTGCCTCTTGTTGTGCCTCTTGTTGTGCCCCTTCTCTCCTCCTTTGGAATTATACTCCTTATTGCTCTATTAGGGTTTTTTGCAGTGCTGCAGTTGAAAAAGAAAAGAAGATATGCTTAAGGGGACGGCATTATCATCAAGCAAATTCTAACCCCTTTTGTTTTGGATTGCACTTGATGTTTATTTATTATTATTGAAGCACTTGCCCTTATCAAGCTGACCACCATAGAATATCCGCTATGGGAGGCTAGAGGCAACAAATGAAGAAATTATGCAGGCTGCCAAGATGGTTGATAATTAATTAAGTTTCTAATAAAATTAGAAACTTGACAATAATGGATATAATCATTTATCAATTTTGGAGTTAATTCAATTATGATAATGGAATATATAAAAGCTACAATGCATCATGCAAAATATGAGATATTGCCTGATGATGGAACTTATTACGGTGAAATTCCTGAGTGCAATGGAGTTTATGCCAATTCAAAAAATTTAGAGGATTGTCGAGCAGAACTACAAGAAGTATTGGAAGATTGGATTCTATTTAGGATTTATAACAATCTTTCTCTGCCTATCATAGACGGAATTGAGTTAGCTATAAAGGAAGCTGCATAATGCCTCCTTTTGGGCCAATTAAACAAAGAGATTTAATTCATTGGTTAAAAAAATCAGGATTCATTGGGCCATACTCTGGTGGTAGGCATCAATTCATGATTAAAAATGATATCACTATACGAATACCAAATCCTCATAAAAGTGATATTGGGAAGGAGCTTTTATCAAGGATTTTACTGCAAGCCAAGATCAAAAAAGAGGATTGGGAAAGATTGCAATAAATAATTTTAAATCATAAAATTGCCTACCCCGGATAGCTTGAATTAAAACGTATTTAGTATTTTTGCTCTCAAGACACCAAGGCACGAAGATATTCCAATAGAAATTAGCCAAAAGGATGAGCAATAATGCAAATTGCAAAATTTTAAATTTTAAAATTAAGGAATGCTTTATTTCTTTATCTTTTAACTTTTTCATTTTGAAATTCAATCTTCACCTAATTGGAACTGGCGATAAAAATCAAGTAGTTTATATTCAGTGCTGACCCAGCTTTATATTTTTCCTCGTCTGCAGGGCTGTTGTATTATCGAATAAGTGCCTTTTGTAGATATTGAGATTTATCGCTAACTGCAAAAATTTAAGGGCATTGAATTTATTATAAATATTTGCCGCCTTTTGTTTGTGATGTTAAAATACCACCATGAATGAAAAAGAGGGAACGAAAATATCTTTAAAAGAAAATAAAAAAATTATTTTATTTTGTTGCCTATTTTTTTTTCTACTTTGTCTTTTTAGCTTCATGAACAATAATATCGAGATATATTCAAGTTCTGTAATACAACGGAGCAATCAAATCACTGCTAATATGGTCTCCGGAATATTAAATCTGATCAAGATTGAGTCTTGCGTCTCAGATAGAACAATCAATATCGCAAAAGGAGGGGCTTTACAGATTATCTATGAATGCACTGGAATATATCTGCTTATTATTCTCAGCGCTTTTATTCTTTCCTATCCTGCCATGATCCGGCAAAAGCTGGTCGGGCTTATTCTCTTTCTCCCTCTTATTTATCTTTTTAATCTTTTTCGTATAGTTACCTTAGGTATCATTCAAATTCATTGGCCTCAATATCTCAATTTTTTTCATAATTATTTATGGGAAGCTACTTTTATCATTATTGCTATGACTTTGGCTTATCTGTGGCTCCTATGGGTAAATGGCCAATTGAGGAGAGAACTGCGAAAATCCGGAAAATATCTCCGGCCGGCCATACAATTTTTCTTTTATTCCTTGCTTTGTTATATCCTTCTGACTATTTTTTTTAAACAGTATCTTATTGTCTTACAGAAATTGGTCAACAGTGTTTTATCCCTCTTTCAAGATTATTGGAGGCAATACCGGCCTATGCACTTGATGGTAAAAAATAAGGAACTATGGCTCATTTATGCCAAAGGGAGAAAACAAATTAATGATGTCCCCTTCATAATACACGGCTTAGTAACCTTCACATCACTCATGCTTATTACCAGATTAAGGCCTAAAGTCAAAGCCTTAGGCATACTTTCTGGAGGAATAATTCTTTGTTCTTATCATGTGTTTACCTTGATACTGGTTATTCAAAAACTAACCCAAAAATGGCACTTTCTTTGGTTACTCTTTCGTGTATATCTTCTTTTCCTCCTTCCTATCATTTTATGGATCCCATTTCTTTATTATTCAATAAAAAAGTATCAAAAACCAGAAATGGCAACCTCTATCAAAGGCCCTGCCCAAATTAAAAAAAATCTTTTTAAACCCAAAAACACGGATACTCTCGAACTATACTTTCAAAGGCCATAATTTGTGATTTTTGATTAGATATTATGGACATGTTATACCTTGAATAACGCCATTATCTCACTCCTGAGACAAATTTATAAATCACAATTTATGAGCTTGCTGAGTATATTACCCGGCAATACCCTTTTGAGTCAGGTATTGTATGCAATATTGGGCGTTATTTTGCCATTATTTATTTTACTTTATTACAATAACCCCGGCATAGGATATTACTTAGGGTTTTTCCTATGGCTAATAGGTCTAATTTTAATTTTACCCGAATCTCCTCTATGGTTAAGCACTAAAGGAAAGAACAATCAGCTTATTTCTTTTATATATCCTGTTCTGGCAAGCTCCGGTAACGGCAAATTCCGTGATTCATGTGCCGGAAGGAAAAAGAATGCTCTTTATTGATAGAATGAATCAGCCAATCTCCACAGTTGAAGAAGGCCTTCATCTGACTCATTATTTCCTTTCACCTCAAAAACCCAAAATAATCATCTTTGACTTACTCGATCGAAAAATTACTACCACTGTTACCATCACTAAAAAAGAAAAGAGTACCAAAGAAGATCAAATCTTGATTTCTGCAAAACTTGATATTTATTATCGATTGACTAAGGACACTGATCTTGCCAAAGTTTATAATGATTTTGGAGATACCGCAGATAAAATTGATCAGGGGGTAATATCCAAATTAAAAATGGCCGCGGGAGAAGAGTTGGGAAATTGCCTGAAAGAAATTTTATCCGATCATTTAAATCCAAATCAGATTCACTCTCTTCTTCTTAATGCTTTTAAAAAAAAGATGAGTTCCTATAAAATTCATATTGGGGATTTAAATATTATTAATCAAAAACTCAAATAGCCCATTTTTAACTTTTATCATATTCATACATCCAATCATCCCCAAAACGCTCGTCACAGTCTTTATCTCGTGCAGAAGAAAATTTTTTATTAAGGCGGACTTTCCGGTATATTCCGTTGATTCTCCTTGACTTTTTTTTAGAGTTGGATATATATGAGGCTGATTTTTAAAAATTTTTAATGAGTAAGTTGATCTGCCGCATCAATGGTTACAGCAAGATCCCACCTTTTCATAATGATCTTTAGATAAAAAAATAAGGAGAGGAAAATGGATTCAATTATCCTGATGCTTCTTGCTTTTATTGGCTATATTATTGCTTATAAAACCTATGGGCGATTCCTCTCACGAAAAGTCTTTCGATTGAGTGGTAGTTCTATTGTTCCCTCCCAACAATTTAAAGATTCTCAAGATTATGTGCCCACAAAAAAATGGATAATATTCGGTCATCATTATACTTCCATAGCCGGCACAGGACCTATCGTCGGCCCTGCCATCGGCATAATTTGGGGCTGGGTCCCTGCTTTTCTGTGGGTGTTTTTAGGCTCTATTGTTATGGGAGGTGTCCATGACTTTGGCGCTTTAGTCCTTTCATTGCGGAATCAGGGGAAATCTATCTCTGAGATAACAGCTAAGTATATCAATAAGAGAACACGCTTTCTTTTTTTCTTAATTGTTTTTTTTGAACTTTTAATTGTTATTGCCGTTTTTGGGCTTGTAATAGCGATCATCTTTTCACTCTATCCCCAATCAGTTTTTCCTGTTTGGTGTGAAGTCCCTATTGCCATTTTTTTAGGCTATATAATTTATCAAAAAGAGGGCAATGTTACTTTTTACACTATAATAGCTGTAACTATAATGTATATAACAGTAGTTCTGGGGCACTACTTGCCTTTTACCATGCCGATCATTGGTCAGATGCCGGCAACTGGAGCGTGGACTATTATTTTATTATTTTATGCCTTCATAGCCTCTGTGTTGCCTGTAACAACTCTGTTGCAGCCTCGGGATTACATCAATGCCTGGCAATTATTCATAGCCATGGGGCTTTTGGTAATGGGGATATTGGTTGCAGGATTTCAGGGTAAAATTTCTATGGTTGCGCCGGCATTCAATTTGCATCCAAAAGGAGCGCCTTCTCTTTGGCCCTTTTTATTTATTACCATAGCTTGTGGAGCTGTCTCCGGTTTTCATTCCCTTGTTTCATCGGGTACTACGGCGAAACAGGTATCAACAGAAAATGATGCTTTATTTGTCGGATATGGATCAATGCTCTTTGAATCCACTTTAGCCCTTCTGGTAATCATAGCTTGCGGCGCCGGAATCGGCATGGCCTACACCACGAAAGACGGCTCTTTACTCACAGGATTATCCGCCTGGCAGGCACATTATTCAAGTTGGGCAGGTGCGGCAGGATTAGGTGCCAAGATTAATGCTTTTGTCATTGGTTCAGCTAATATGATGTCTACTTTCGGTGTCCCTCAATACATTGGGATTGTTATTATGGGGGTGTTTGTTGCTTCTTTTGCCGGAACAACTTTAGATACGGCTACAAGGGTGCAGCGGTATGTAATTGTCGAGATGGCTGATGATTTGGGATTGAGTTATCTGAAGAATAAATGGATGGCTACTAGTGCGGCAGTTATCACTGCAGCCGGGTTAGCTTTTGCTACAGGCCCTAATGCAAAGGGCGCCTTGAATCTTTGGCCTTTGTTCGGAGCGGTTAATCAATTGTTGGCCGGTTTAGCCTTACTTGTGTTGGCTTTTTATCTTCGACGAAAAGGGCCTTACTATCTGTTGGCTTTAATTCCTTGTATTTTCCTTACAGCAATGAGCATTTGGGGGATGATTATTAATTTGGTTA
>JAUWIR010000267.1 GCA_030605265.1 Pseudomonadota bacterium
GCCGTTTTTCATTGAAGCTTCACCGAAATACAACAATATCCTAGTTTCAGCCCGAAATCCTTCATCAAAGTTAATTCCTTGATATTCAATAGGTATTGGAACTAAGCCCTTCAGATTTCTAAACCTCCTTCTTTAAGTCTATGCAGCAAAATAACTTCATAAACTGTTTCAAGCAATCCTGGTCCAAGATCTTTATGAATTGCTATACACGAATCAATAGTTATTTTTCCTATCTTGTTTTCCATTATATCTTTGCGATCTTTGCGGCTTTGCGAGATTCATTTTCTAGTAAGCGTAATTTGTGACTTCGTACTTTAGTTGCAAGAGTGACATTTTTTGTGAATCATTTTTCAGGTAAATACAGCCGGTTTTTTAACTTGGCTCAAATTGCCGGAAGTGATAGAATAAATTCGGCGTTTCATTTTCTTCATGGTGAATTAAAAAAAGTGTAAAAACGGCAAATGAAGGATGCCATAAATTTTGTAGATTTTCAATGATAGTATTATAAAATGTGAAATGTAAAATGTGAACAAGTTTTTAAAAAAAGATTGGAGAGGTTAGGATGGGATTGATATCAAATTCAACAAGTTTTACCCGTTACAAAATCAAGAAACAATTGCCCCTTGATTATCGAGAAAAGTATGCCCAGGAAATTCGAAGGTATGCTTTTCGGGAAATTGATGAGGATACGGATGATGAGCGATCTTTTGGGTGGGTGAATATCATGAATATACTGGATAATGAATTTCATGGAGAGGAGTTCTTTAAGGGAGAGTACATTGCTGTGGGATTTAGGATTGATACTCGAAAAGTTCCCTCACATGTCTTACGACATTATTGTTATAAGACAGAACAGGAGAGGAAGGCCGCCCTTGGGAAGGACTTTCTTTCCAAGGCGGAACGTCATGATATTAAGGAGATGGTCTATGCAAAGCTGTTAAAACGGGCCATTCCAAATAGTCGAACCTTTGATATGATTTGGGATATTAAGGGTGGTCAGCTATTATTTTCCTCTTTAAATGAAAGCATATGTAATGAATTTTTAGATTTATTAAAAAAGACCTTTGATCAAATCCCTGAACAACTTTTTCCTTTTATCATTGCTCAAGACTCTTTACCTGATTCCCAACAAACCCAGTTAGAAAATGTATCTTCAACTAATTTCTGTCAATAAAAGAAAGATTTTTCCTTTAAGTAGCTGAATTTTTTTCACTAAAAGGTTTATTTTTAAATGGAACATACATGCCCATAAAGCAGCACAAAGGCTAATGAAAATTATATAATATCAGTTATTTATAGGTGCATTTTTAAAATGAAAGTAATAAATTAATTTTTTCCATTAAGTGGGAAAAGTGTAAGAATTTTAGAAAGAGGGTGGAATACATCATGGATCGCTTAAACTTAGTGCAGAATAAAAGATTTTTAGGCAGAGAATTTTTAACCTGGTTATGGTTTCAGAGTGAAAAAAACTTGGGGGTTTTTTCCCTGAAGGATGAAAAAAATATAGAGCTATGGATAGATAATAAGATTATTTTAGAATCTGACGACACGGAAAATATAGAAAGGGTATCCTGTCATGGTGAAAACACGGAAATGTATGAGGCCCGGCAGGCATTGTCTCAGGGGAAAAAAGTGGTCCAAGCTGCCTTTAAACTGAGTATTGATGAAAATGAGTGGCGATTTACTCTAGATGATTGTTGGTTAAATTTCAAAACCTGTAAAACCCCCAAAATTGCTTATGATAAAAAAGAAGACCCTGAAGGATTATTTTTTGAAAAGACATTTCTGCTGCAAGAGGCAATAAGGGTTGTTGAGGAACTATTCCTTCAGTTTGTTAAGATTCGTCTGTGCCCTGATTGGCCGCAAAAGCATTTACCCTTTCTGCAGGAGTGGATTAACCATGCCCCGGACAAAGCTAAAGAAGTATAAAATGCCTCAAAATTGGAAAAAATATCATAAATGCTGACAGGTTCTGTAATGAGAATAAAAAAACATGAGCAAAGTCACTAAAGTCTGATTTCACGATTACCCTGCTTAGCATAGCTAAGCCCCTTGATTTAATTGGGGCAAATAATGACCTTCACCCCCCATTTGGATCAAAAAAAGAGGGTGAAATTGAAAATTGATACTCCCCTGTAATCCATTTACATAATTTAGATTATGTAAACTTTACTTTATAGTATTGAAAATACATCCGCAATTGAAAGTGAATTCACCTTCCTATTTAAAAATTGGTTACGTACCTGGTACGGCGCACTCACCGTAAATATATAAACGTACACTTTCAAATTGGGTTTCAGGATGGCTGTATCCTACCCTGAGATTTATAAAAATAAATTTTTTGCAAATCTTATGTAAATATAATATTCTTATATTTATCGTAGTTCTTCTAAGCATTTTAAGAATAAAAAATTTGTTGAGACAAAGGATTAGTAATTAAATGCCTACTCTCATTATCTGTAAAAATTTAAGGGATTATCAAGTAGTCCCCTTTACAAAAAGTATAAAAATAGGAAGAAATTCGGATAATGATATTGTTTTAAATTCCTTGGGAGTGTCTCGTTTCCATGGATCCATTAGAAAAAAGGGCGATAATAAATATACCATACATGATGAGGGCAGCAAAAATTTTATATGGGTAGGAAAGGAAAAAATTCAACAATACGATCTTTCCCATGGTGTTAGTTTTCGGATTTTAGATTACCTATTTACCTTTATTGATGATTCTCCGGAAGAAAACAGCGAGCTAAAAGTTCTAAATTTTAGTGGGGGAGATGATCTGAATAGTGGGACCCTATTAATTACTGATAAATTAAATCATGAAATAGAAACTTATAATGCGCCGCAGGAAAAATTTTCTGTTATATTGAAATATATTAGTAAAATTTCCTCTCTTCTTGATTATGAGAAATTGTTGGAAGAGGCCTTACATATTTCGCTAAAAATTTTAGGCACTGATAAGGGTTTTCTGGCTCTTAGAAATAATAGTGGGAAGCTTAATTTGGAAGTACAAAAGGGATTTGATACTGATGGAGCGAAGCGAGCAATTAATCAAAATATTATTAAAAAGGTAATAAGTGGCGGTTGTTCGATTGTTACAAAAGCAGATAATACATCTTCTTTGTCTTGTTCTGAATCCATCATTTGTATCCCCTTACTATTACCTAAAAAAGTGATAGGGTGTATCTATCTTGATTATAAAAAAAATGGAGATCCTCGGAATGGCGAGTTGGAAATTTTAAAAATACTCTCTCACTATATAGCTATATCTATTGAAAATGCTAAATTTCATAAAAAATTAAAGGACGAGAGTACTACTCTAAAAAAAAACCTATCCTTAAAAGAGCAGACAGTTATTGAAAGTGAAAAGATGATGAAATTGTATAGAGATGTTAAAAGGGGGGCTCCGCTGAATGTTTCTGTTATTATTCTTGGCGAACCCGGCTCTGGAAAAGAATTGGTTGCCCGTGCTTTACATAATTTTTCTAATAGGACCGGAGATTTCATTGCCTTAAATTGTTCTGCTATTCCTGAGGGGATCTTTGAAAGTGAGTTGTTTGGTTCTGTAAGGGGCGCTTTTCATAATGCTGCAGACAAATCTGGTAAACTTGAGTTGGCGGATAAAGGAACTCTTTTCCTTGATGAAATTGGTGACATGGCACCATCCCTTCAGCCCAAACTCCTTAGATTTCTTCAAGACAATGAACTCAGTCGTTTAGGGGACAATAAAATTAGAAAAATTAATGTCAGGATCATTTCCGCCACAAATCAGGATTTAAAAACTATGATGAAAGAAAAAAGTTTTCGAGAGGACCTTTTTCAAAGATTAGCTTGTATTATCATAAAGGTGCCGCCTTTAAGGGAAAGACCAGAGGATATTCCAGCGCTTATCAGATATTTTCTTCAAAAACATTCCAAGGAACAAAATTTAAAAATTTCTCGTATTTCTGATGAGGCAATGAAAATAATAATGAAATATCACTGGCCGGGAAATGTAAGAGAATTAGATCATATTATTCTGAGGATTTTAATACAGGCGCAAGGCAGTATTATTAGAGGGAATGATTTGCTCCAGGTTTCAGAAAATTTAGGAAAATGTAAGGAGCAATCCATTGAATTGGAAAATCAATCAGAAGGATCTTTGTTTTCTTTAGAAGAATTGGAAAAAAGACATATCGTCTATATTTTAAATCAATGCAATTGGAATAAGAAAAAGTCCTCTAAAATTCTCGGGATCGCCAGGGCCACTTTACATGAGAAAATAAAAAAATATAAATTAAAAGGGAAGATTTAATCCCTTGGGTTCTAATTCCCCGCCGCTTGCGGCGGAATAGTTTAATTTTTTTCAAAAAACATAGTCATTTTCAAAGGCCTCAACAAAGATTCCATGTCTTGTTTTTAGACACGAATTATAAAATATAATATCTTAATAAAATCAATAAGTTTATTAATTTTTTTCTCCCCCCTAAAAATTGTGTCAGTTTTTTTGACACTTTTTTATTCCAAGAATATTTTTATTAAAAATCAATGGCTTGTGCTAGATAAGTTCTTAACGTAAAAATAATTCAAAGTAAAAGTGTCAGATTTCCTTACTTTTTTTAGCATAATCTCGTCCTTTGAAAATACTTTTTTCCCCTCTTTCATGATCTATGAAATAACATATTGAAAAAACTATTCATTCCATTCATCAGAAATATGGCATCCAATTTGCTCATAGAAAAGATAAAGATAGTATTCACAATGAAAGAAGTTAATTTTTCTATTTACTATTAAAATACTTTTTCCCTTTACTTGCCAAGCAAATTGGGTTTAGTCAATTTAGTATCTGAAACATTTAAATACCTTTTAATCCTTAAATTTGAAAGGAGGTGAAAGAAATGTTTAAAAGATTGAACAAACTCATAAGAGACAAAAGGGGACAGGGCATGACTGAATACATTATCATCGTAACAGTTGTTGCTGTTTCCGCCATTGGGATCTTTACTATATTTGGAAAATCAATTAGAAGTGTGGCAACTCAGATAATTGGGCAAACAGGTGGAGATGAAGGAGCAAAAGCTAAAAATTATACACTGGAAGCTGAGGGCCAAAGAGATAAGCACGTTACCTTAGATAATCCTGATAACGAATGGTAGTAAAAGGGCATTTCCCTTTAATCCCTTCTGATAAGGAGGGATTAAAGGGACTATAAAAAGAAAAAGATCATGAAATTACTCATTAAAGAAAACGGGCAAGCTTTAGTGGAATATGTGGTTGTTTCTCTAGGAGTGTTAATAGGCATTTTCACTATTAATAAATATATGCTGCCGGCACTCAACACTCTTTATGACCTGATAGCGTATATTTTGAGCCTTCCCATCCCTTGATGAAAAACTAAGTATATCTTTTTTTTCTGAGGACTGATCAGCAAAGATTATAAATATCCAGCTTGACTTTTGCCCCAAATAATTAAGGAGAACATAAATGCTTTTTTCCTCTAAATTTTACAATACTAATGGTTTAATCAATCCTGTCCTTATAATGCTTTTTGTATCTTCTACCATCAGTGACCTAATCCGAAGAAAAATTTATAACCACCAAACCTATACTGCCATACTTTGCGGCTTTTTTCTTAATTATCTAGCCGGCGGTCGGGAGGGAATGTTCTTTAGCTTTTTAGGGCTTATTACCGGCTTATCGTTATTATTTCCCTTTTATTTATTGGGAGGAGTCGGTGGCGGAGATGTTAAGTATTTGGGCGCCGTTGGTGCTTTAAAGGGCGCTCACTTCGGGATCTGGACCCTTTTCTACACAGGGCTTATAGGTGGAGCTATAGCCTTGTCCATAATAATTTGGCAAGGGAATATAAGCATAAAGGACCTTTGCTGTTATATCTTGCATCCCTTCCAGGAAGAAAAGATAACAAATACACAATATCATTATATCCCTTATGGATTAGCTATTTCATTGGGCTGTTTATGGGCCCTTTGCACTGTATAACATATAATCCTATTAAATAAATTATTCAAAAGATATGAAAGCAATAACTCCTGTAAATAAAAACGCTGTTGATAGAAAAAAAGAAAGTGGTATGGCCATGATTGAATTTGCTATAGTTTTTCCTCTCTTGTTCTTTCTATTTCTGACAATTATCCAAATAACCATGCTCTATATTGCTAAACAAATGGTAAATTATGCTGCTTTTTACGCTGCAAGAAGTGCAACTGTTTGGGTACCGGAATACGATCCAAAAAGGACTGATACCAAGGTAATCCAAGAGAAAATTGAACGTGCCGCTTCAATAGCCTGTATCCCTCTGGCACCTAAATATAATCTTAACTCAGCTGTCTCTGTTTTTGCTCGGTATCCGATTCAAGTAGCTAAACTAGTTTCAGATCTTTACATGAAATGTCCTGAAATGGGCTACCGACGCAAGCCGGGACAAATTCTTATTACGAGCTATATATAAATTTTAGTATAATAAAATTATTTAGATCTGGACATTAACTGATAAATATGATCTAATTATCCTTTTCTGGTTTA
>JAUWIR010000290.1 GCA_030605265.1 Pseudomonadota bacterium
AGGGGAGTAATCCTTTTATTTTTAAAATATTTGAAGAAAATGAAAATCTTATTGGATACACTAAAATTTACATAAACAAGAGGGAAAAACATAAAGACAGTGTTGGTTCCTTTTGCTTTATTAATTCGATAAAATTTTTTTTAAACAATTTTCCGAAGAAAAGCCTTAGTGATGTCGATAAAAAAGGAGGTTATTGGATTTAAAAAAAAATATTTAATAATATATAAAAAAAAGGAAATAATAATTATGTGAGGTTAGAGGGGCCAGTAAAAAACAAAACTCATTAGGCTAGCGAACATTCCGGATAGAAAAATGAAAATGATGAAAAACGAAAATTTTCAATTGGCCCTATCTTTCTTGATCATTGGTATTGTTGGTTTATTGGCGGGTTTATTCAGGCATAACAGACCAATAACCGCTAAAGTAGAACTTCCTCATTATTCACTCCAAAAAAAGAATAAGAAAAAACTTACTTCCAAACCATTACTCCTTATACATAATGGCCTAAATAAGGTTGAAAAAAAACAAAAACAGCCTCTTAGTCGAATAAATCCAATAGATATTCAAATATTAAAGGCCTTGTCTAATCAAAACAATGGTTATAAAAATGATAAAATTAAAAAAAACGTAAAAAAAATAACTAACACTTTACAATCCTCCAAAATTGAGCAACAGAGTGAACTTATTGATAAAGAAGCATATTCTTTAGCTCCTCCAAATAAAAAACAAATCCGAAAAATTTCTTCTTCAACATCGAAAACAAGTTTATACAGTTCCTCAAAATTTTCATCTAATGATTCATCAACTGAAATGACTCAGGATGATATGGTAATCTCAACATATAATTCAGAATACTTAAAAAATAACTGGGAAAACATTCAGAATACTTTAGAAAAATCTAGCGCTAGTGAAAGTAAATGCTTAGGAAATGAAAATGAACTTCAAGAGTATTCTCCTGAGGGAAATACAGAAGAAGAAACTCTCAGTGAAGGTCCAAGTGATGAATCAAGTAATGATTTAAGTGATGATTTAAATGACGACTCAAGTGATGATCCCACTGATGAAGAAGATGCTCCTGAAGTTGAACCCGGTCATGTATCTATTGTAAGATATTTTTCATTATCCGATAATAACTATATTATTGATCTGGATTTATTAATAGATCAAGAAGAGATTTCCAAACCAAATGCCGTCATAGTTAAAGAATATATTCCTTCCGGGTCTTCTCTAATTAACACCAGCCCTATGGCTAATAGTTATAATAAAGAAACCGGGGAGATTAAATGGCTTTTATTGGGCAATGATGTTAATTCACAAGTGGTCAGGTATGAATTTTCTCCATCTTCTTTTGATGAGGAACAAAAAATTCAAGGATATTATTTATACAGAAGTGGGGGACAATATAATTCTGCTTCAATTACCAATAATGACTCATAAGATAAAATAAAAAAAGGAGAAAAAAGACCATGAAATAATATGATATCTGCCCGAATGGTTAATGAAAGTGTTAAAACGAGTAAATCATAGGAAACGAGTGCTGAAATGCTAAAGATTGAGAATGCGCCAAATGAATTTAACCAGTAATCATTTTTGGTGGGGGGAATTTACTCATGAAACAATGCAGACCGCTCTTACTCGTTTTATTTTTTACTATTTTTAGTTTACTATTTTCCGGCGCTTTATTTTTGGAAAATGCAAATGCAGGTCAAAAAGGGTCGCTTTCCGGTTTGGTTACCAGGGGCAATGGGGCTTTATTATCTAATGCACAAATTATTCTCTTGCAAGGCAGTACAGTTCGAGCGCAATCAGTAACTGATGATGATGGCAACTATCGCATTGAAAATTTAGACGCGGGAAATTACAGGATTAATGCCTTCTTGAATGGACATCATACCTATAATTCAGGGAATGTTTCAATCGATGAAGGTGAGGAAACTGTTCATAACCTGCAATTAACTTTGATTGATGAATCACCTGAACCTCCAGTTCCTCCAGTTCCTCCTGAGGAATGTAATATTTATGGAGAAAGGGCCTTAAATTCTTTTGCTTTTCCAGGTAGTTCCGCTAATCAAGCTAAAATTTCTATTAATATCGTAGATGAAAATAAACTATCTTCAGGAATAATTATTAAAGAATATTTACCATCCGGATGGACCTTAACCGCCGCAAATCCGGCATTTGATAATTATGACCCTTCCACAGGGGAAATCAAGTGGGTATTCACCGGAGATAAGATTGGCGATCTTATAACCAATGGAATCACTTATTCTTATCAAGTCCCTCTTTATCAAGCCGCTGTAATTCCAGGCTATGCCTTTTTTGGGGTAGTGATGTATATTGACCCTGATGACGGGATCTATTTTGAGTGCCCTATTTTAGGAACAGATTCAGTTGATCTTTCTTTATTCAATCCCTATGACTTTGATAAAAATTGGGAGATTGGAGATTTTGAACTTTTGGAAGCTGTTGATGAATGGGCAGACGAAACAATGGCTTTGACTATTGGCGAATACTGCAGCTCCGATAATGAGGAAGATGCCTATGGAATTGTCTATGGAATTGATTTTTATCTTCTCGATTTAATTGAGCTTTGGGCTAACATTTTTTACCATCCTGATTTTATAGGTAATTTTTGCTTCCCATGGCAAACTGGTAAATAATAAAAAAACTCCCTTGAGGTATTTTTGCCTCAAGGGAGTTTACCCTTATAATTTTTTTTTATTTAATTATACAGAGAGAATAACAATGAAAAAAGCTGTCAAACAAGTCTCCCGTATTTTTTTTATCAGTTGTTTCATCATGGGGATGGGGATGTCATTGGGTCTTTCTTTTGGCTCCACAGGGCAATCTCTGTATGGGCTGAGGGAGTTTTCCCCCCCTTCCAACCAGATGGGCCCTTATACTGTATCTATCCATCTTTTCATCCCTGATACAAAGCCTACCGGATTGATTATTAAAGAGTATCTCCCTGATGATTGCTTAACTTCAAATGCTGAACCAATTTGGAATTATTACAGTAAAGACACTAATGAAATTAAGTGGATTTTTACTGCAGATTCTCTGTATGATCTGACCCTCCACTATACAATGAATATAATACCATCAGACACGCAAGAAAAAGTATTCAATGGAGAGCTATTGTTCATCGACCCGAATGGTCAGTATCAGGTGGTGACTATTGAAGGAGAAAATGTATTGGTTGTTTCAACGGAAGGAGAAGATACCTCTGACAATGAACCTGAGGAATCTTTTAAACCGAAAGGGCCTTCTTGGTTTCGTAATTACTATAATTTTTCTTATATGCCTGGTAACAAAAATACAGAAAGGGGTTTTAACTCCTTTGAAAATAGGCCATTTTGGGATCAGTCAAATTTTTCTTTTTGGCAATTTCCTCCCTTATCTGCGGAGTATAGTGAATACAATTGGCCGGGAATGTTTCTTTGGACAAATGAATTGCTCAATGGCTCTGATAATAACCTGTTAAATGTGCCTTGTTCAGAAATCTTCCCTTTTGGCTTTTCCACTTATTTATTGCCCTATGAATGGTGGGAAATGTATGAGTATAATTTTTCCAATCAATAATAGGGGAGGGGGGATCACTTAAAAACCTTGTGGTTTTTAAGTGATCATTGCAAATTTTAAATTTTAAATTTTAAAATTAAAAATTAAAAATTAAATGAATTCCTTATATTTTTAGTATCTTTACATTTTACATTTTACATTTTACATTTTATATTTTGCAATTTGTATTTTAATATTCTGGTCGGGTCTCTTTTGACATGGAAAAAAATCTTAAAGCACTAGTACCCATATTAGTAATTTTGCTGGGCCATATGTTGTTTTGTTTGGTAAATTTGGCCTATGGCTCTGAAAGTCCTATCAAAGGAATCAGGGAGTTTGAAGAATACTGCCTTACAGCCGAAACTATAACAGTTCGCTTAGTTCTTACTATTTCCGGGGAAACACCTAATGGATTAATTATCAAAGAATACATCCCCTCCGGTTGGTTGGCTACTTCCTCAGATCCTGCCTGGAGTAACTATTCTCAAGTATCAGGAGAAATAAAATGGGTTTTCACTGCCGGCTCCATTTATGATCGAGCACTTAGTTATACTTTAGAAGTGCCTGGGGAAGCAAAAGCTGAAGAATTCAGTGGGCAATTGTATTTTATTGATCCTCAAATCGATCAGCATAGGGTTGTTGCTATTGAGGGCGCTTTAACCAACTCTGCCGAACCGACAGCGGATTTTTCCGCAGATAAGGTGACCGGCTGTGTGCCTCTTGAAGTCAATTTTATCAATGAATCAACAGGCGCGTCTTCCTATTACTGGGACCTTGGTAATGGCACAACCTCGGTAGCTGTTTCACCTAAAACTATTTATACAAAAGAAGGCGTTTATACGGTTAGCCTGACCGCCCGTAATGAATGCGGAGAGACTATTGAGAGAAAAACGAATTATATTACCATAACCTCTGATTTACCCATAATAGCTTTCTATGCTGAGCAGACCGAGGGGTGTGCTCCCTTTGAGGTTCAATTCCGGAATTCATCGAATGGCGCTGCCAACTATCTTTGGGATTTCGGAGACGGCGCTACATCCACAGAAAGCTCTCCTTCCCATACCTATACTCTTGAGGGAACCTTCACAGTCACTTTAACGGGTTTCAATAATTGCGGTGAAAGTGGGGAAACAAGGAATAGTTACCTTACCATCTTCACTCAGAAACCCACTGCTTCCTTCACTGTTGATAAAGAATCAGGGTGTGCGCCCATGGAGGTCCATTTTTCTAATCTTTCCGCAGGCGCGCTTTCCTATCAATGGGATTTTGGGAACAGCACACCTCTATGTTTTGAAAGGTCCCCAATGCATACCTTTTCCCAACCTGGCAATTATACAGTTACTCTTACTGTTTCCAATAATTTTGGAGACGATACCATATCTTTGCCCATCGTAGTTGGAGATCAACCTCTGGCAAAATTTGAAGTGTATCTTCAACGAGATGGAGAAAAAACAGTAGTGCAATTTAAAAATACCTCCCAAGGAGAAATATCCAAGACCCTCTGGGATTATGGGAATGGGCAAACCTCCACTATTGAGCAAGAAATTCAGTTTCGACAAGATATATTTATTGAATACTCTGAGCCTGGCAAGTATCAGGCCTCACTGACGGTGGAAAATGAGTGCGGCTCAGATACTGCCTCATTAGAAATTATCATCCACCAGGGCGCATTAAGTGGTCTTGTTACTGATATGAATACAGGAGAGCCAATCTTAGGGGCAAAGGTCCTTTTGTATGGGATGGGGGAAACCTTTACTGATGAAAATGGAAGGTATCGCTTTTCAGGATTACCAAAAGGCCATTATAGTATTATCATAGAAAAAACCGGCTACAAGACCTATCAACAAGGTGAAATACTCATTGCTGATAAGGGGCAAGTGCAGAATATTGCCTTAGATTCAAAAGTGTGCAGTATATCCGGAAAAGTAATCAAAGGAAGTTTCGATCAAGACCCTAATGGCCCTCTTAAAGAAGCAACGATAATAGCCTATTCAATAAGTGATCTAAATATCACCTGGCAAACCAAGACCAATTTCGAAGGCCTTTTTTCCTTTCCCCTCCCTTCAGGTAAATATCATTTTTGCATAGCAGCTGACAGGTATGTACCTGTTTTAATGACTAATGAAAATGAGGGGTTTTATTTAGACGCCAATAATCCCCAAGAAACTAGTATAAATGATTTCGTCTTTATCCTGCCAACCAAGTCAACAGGACCACGATTTCATATAAATTATCAGGAACGGAACAATGACCTAAGACTGGAATATAGTGAAAACCGGCTTTGTCTCATGATTTATTTAGACAGTAATTTGCCCCTTATCAGCGGGCCGGAAGTCACCTTTGACCCTAATATTACAGACGGCCCCCCTCCAGGTAGCTTAAGTCAACTTGAATGGATAACTGAAAACCAACTGACGGCTAATGGTAATAACAGCTATTATCAAATTGTCTATTCAGGATATGCAGGCAATAATATAAATAAAGTCGGTTTAAAATTTACCGCCACCGACAGCGCCGGCTCAACGGAATTTTCACGTATTTTTCCTGTTG
>JAUWIR010000206.1 GCA_030605265.1 Pseudomonadota bacterium
ACAAATTTTATAATTTATAATTTACACTAAAAATTATATAACAGATTGTCGTCTGTGTCATGCTTTTTTTTACACATTTTTTTTCTATCAATTTTTAGATATTTAAGGAAAAACAGACCGATTGAAGGAGATGAAGGTGAAATAATTCATAGCGCCTCTATACAGGGAGGCTTAAATTGAGGGACGCGTAGATGAAATGCCCGGCATGTAATGGAAGGTTATCGGAGGGAACAACTTCAATGCCCTATGTGATGGAAGAGAAAAAACTTATTGAGGTAAGGGGAGTCCCTTCGCTCCTCTGTGATCAATGTGGAGAATGCTATATTGAATCTTCAACCCTCATTAAGGTGGAAGAAATTATTAAATTTGTAGAAAAAAGTGGAGTAATCCATGGAGTATTAGAATATAGTGAAGTAGCTTAATTACTGCCTAAATATTGTATCCTCCCCTACAAAATTATTCCATTCAAAAGGTAATTTACTTGCCCTATTCGGAAAAGATGGGAATAATTAACAATGAGATCCTATTTAAAAAATTAAAGGTTAATAATAATAAAAACTAAGGATTAATAATAATTATTTATAAAAGGGCCGTGCGGTAGAGGAAATGTTGTTAAGATTAGTTGGAGGAATAATAAAAACCCTATTACTTTCAATATTATTGTCGCACATGCTTTTTGTATGCCTTCCTCCCTCTGTTACCGCTCATACCAAAAATGTCCCCAGCGACGATTATCTAACTATTCAAGCTGCAATTGAAGATGCGGAAACGGGAGATGTCATTATTGTTGCTCCGGGGATTTATTATGAAAATATCAATTTCAAGGGCAAAGCCATCACTGTCAGGAGTAATGATCCCAATAATTTAGCTGTCGTGGCCTTAACTATTATTGATGGTGACCGGAGGGATCGCGTGGTGGTTTTTGATAATATGGAGGAAGAAGGGACTCAATTAAATGGATTTACTATTCGTAATGGCCAATTCAGTTTAGGAGGTGGGATATATTGTTCCGGCGCTTCTCCCTCAATTCGAAATTGTATCATAGAAAAAAATAGCGCTCTTTCTGATTATGGAGCAGGCGGAGGAATTTATTGTACCCGTTCTTCTTATCCCTTTTATATCTCATCTTCTCCTTCTATCTCTAATTGTATAATTAGAGAAAATAAAGCTAATTACAGTGGGGGTGGGATCTCTTGTTCTGATTCTTCTCCATCTTTTAAGAATTGTATTATTGAAGAAAATGAGGTCTTATCAGATTATAGTGACTATAGTATTGGTGGGGGAGTATATTTTTATTCTTCTTCCGCTTATACTGCTCCTTCTTCCATGGTGGATTGCCTAATCAAAAAAAATAGCGCTTATTTTGCCGGCGGAGGAATTTACTGCTATTCATCACCTCTCTATATTGAAAATTGCTCTATTGAAAATAACCTGGTTTTATCGGAATTGGGTATGGGAGGTGGAGTTTGCAGCTCCTCATCCCCCGATCTTATCATGACCAACACTATTGTTTCCGGGAATATAGTCAAAAAATATGGAGGAGGAATATATTGTTTGGATTCATCTTTTATCATTACTCATTGCACTATTATTGATAATCTATCTCAAGGCTATGGTGGGGGGGTTTATTGTAACAATTCCTCACCCGTCATTACAAATAGTATTTTATGGGATAATGACCCTGAGGAAATTTATACTACTGATGAAACACCTGTTGTTAGCTTCTGCGATGTGCAGCAGGAATCAGGTTGCTATCCAGGGGATAATATTAATGAAGAACCTCTTTTTGTTGATCAGGCCAATGGGAATTATAATCTGAATCCAAATTCTTTCTGCATTGATGGTGGTGATCCGAATGCTCCGGAAATCCCTTCAAAAGATAAAAATGGAAATCCAAGGAGTATTAATAGACCGGATATGGGGGCGTATGAGCATATGCAGATACGCTTCACCATCTATCCCGGGTTGAATCTTCCGCCGGCTATCAATGAGGATTGGGCAAACGCTTCTAATGCGCTGGATTTTTATATTAGTCAGAATGTCGATATTAAAAAAATTCAATCCTATCAAGCGGATGCTGATCTTTGTGCCACTCTCGGGACTTCATATGGTGAAAATTTTCCTCTTATTCCAGGGAAGGGGTTGTTATTATATGCAGAACAAAAAAGAGTTATAAATATCTCCTCTTTGCCTACATCATTTTCTCTTGAAATGCTCCCGGGATTTAATTTGGTCGGCTACAACTATCTTCACACTATTCTTGATATTCCGATTATGGAACATCGGGGTTGGCCAACGAATCTATTTGAGGTAATAAATAAGAAAACCGGCAAAACCTCATCATCTATCCTCAGATATGATGCTGTGAAAGGAAAGTGGCAGAGTATCTATCCTTTTTTTAAAAAACCTGCAGGGCAAAGGGCAGCAATACAAATGGAAGGCCATGGTCTTTATTTTTTCGAGTGAGGATTTTTTACATCAAATCCCCGAATCAAAGCCCTTTTTAAAGCTAATTTTAACATCCCTCATAAACCCTCATGCTCTTCATGCCCTAATAAAAGGAATACCTTTAGAGATTGAAAGAAAAGGAGCAATCTTAAAAATCATTCCTGAAAAACCAGTAAGTAAACTGGATAGATTAGGATCCCATGATACAATTATTGGTGACCCTGAAAGTATTATCACCAGTAATTGGACTGAATACCCACTCAAAATATAAAGATGCCTACCTCATTACAAAAGATAAGGAAATTTTAAAAAATTATTATAAAGCTCTTTTTTAAGGCTAATTACCCCCCCATTACAAACCATGGAAACTGATAAGAAATATTATTTGAAGGTCACCCATTAAAGGGATTATCAAGTCATAATGGACAGATGTTCAATAGAAGAGCCCGAAAATAATAACTACATTTAGTCTCGCATTTTTACGAGCCCAGAAGTATTTATCTGAATTTTCTTACTTTTTTTACTAAAACAGTCTATTTTTAAACTAATCACCTTAAAGAATAAATTTTTATTCAATTTTCCCTTTTAAATATCTTTAGAATATTTTTTTGTTATTTGTGGCAAAAATATTTAAATAGGGTTATCATGAGAAAGATATTAACTGATTTATTGTAACCGTTCAGTCCCCCTGCCTTAAGCCTTACCTTTTTAGCTCCCTCTCCCTGCTGGGGAGAGGGTTGGGGTGAGGGGTCTGAATGATTACGATTTATTTATACAGCTTTCCTTGATACCACTTTTTTTTCGAGAACAGCAAAGGTATTAAGATAATTCAGCAGGCAGGTAAAAGGGGATTTATAGTGCAACTGGTAATAAACAGCGCCGGCACCTTTATTACACAAAAGGATGGCCTTTTCCGGCTTCAGAATAAAGATAAACGTTTTGATGTTTCACCCCTGAAAATAGAATCAATCGTTATTTCCAATCAGGCCATGATTACCACCCAGGCAATAATAACGGCCATGGAGCACAATATAGATATTGTGTTTTTAAATGGGTACGGTGATCCAATCGGCCGAATATGGTTTGCTAAAATGGGCAGCACGGCGCTTATCCGCAGAAAACAACTGGAAATCGCAGAAGATAAAAAAGGGCTTGAATTAATCACTGATATGATTAGACAAAAAATTGAAAACCAGGCCGGTTTCTTAAAAAAACTTATGTATGCCAGGCCCGGCAGGGAAGAGTTATTTGATAATCCGCATAAAATTATCAACAGCGCTCTTTCAGGCCTATCCACAATTGCTGAATCAATTGAAGCTGCCAGAAACAGCATTATGGGATTTGAGGGCACGGCAGGCAGGGCCTATTTTCAGTGCCTGAGCAAAATAATGCCGGAAAAATATAAATTCAAAGGAAGATCTCGGCAACCTGCTAAAGATCCCTTTAATGCTGTTCTTAATTACTGCTATGGAATTCTTTACGGCAGGATTGAGAAAGCCTGCATATTAGCCGGCCTTGATCCCTATGTAGGATTTCTTCACACAGATAACTACAATAAAAAATCCATGGTCTTTGATCTAATCGAGCCTTTTAGAATATTTGCAGAACAGTCCACTGTCTATCTTTTTACAGGGAAAAAGATCAAAGATGAGTATTTTCGGGCGACTGATAATGCGGTTTCTTTAAATGATAAGGGCAAGCCGGTTGTTGTTGATGCCATGAACTGTCATATGGAAGAGACGGTAAGATACAGAAAAAAAAATGTGAAAAGAAAGTATATCCCGCAGCACGAAGCCCACAGGCTGGCAAATATTCTGCTTGCCGATGAAAAGGAAAAAAGGCCGGAATGGCTGGAAATCGAGGAATTTTAACATAAATGTGTTGATGTGGTCTAGGGGTAATAACGACCATTTGTCGTAGTTATGGGGCGAGGAATATAAATGTCCGTTCTTGTTTGGATAATATACGATGTTGTTGAAAACAAGCCGAGAACAATGATCGCCAAAGAATGCAAGAGATATGGCCTTTTCAGGGTTCAAAAGAGCGTATTTTTAGGAAAACTTGAGGCAAACCGTTTTGATGAGTTGTCGGAAAAATGTCTCGATCTGATTAATGAAGAAACTGACAGCGTTTACCTGTTTCCTTTCTGTCAGGAAGATTTCAGGAAAATAAAGGTACTTGGGCAGGGGTTTGATAAAAAGCTGGTAAATGATGATATTCTGGCAAAATTTTTCTAAAGATTATCTAACTTCTCACTAAAGCCGGGCATTCCTAAAGAATCCCCCTTTGGCAAAGGGAGATTGAGAGACGCTAAAGCCGTCCCAATTTATTTAGTTGCAAGTTTATTACAAACATAAAAAGGTAACCGTTCAGTCCCCCTGCCTTAAGCCTTACCTTTTTAGCTCCCTCTCCCTGCTGGGGAGAGGGTTGGGGTGAGGGGTCTGAATGATTACATAAAAAGAGTATGGAATCATGAAAAAATCAACATTGCTGTTACCTAATATCAATTTAAGGCCGTCGCAGATTCATAAGTTCAGGGGTTTTGTTGGAAACATTTTTAAAGAACATGATCTTATTCATAACCATGATGACCAAGGCAAACCTATTTATCGCTATCCATTAATACAGTTCAAGCTGGTAGGTGGCACACCGGCGGTTATTGCCGTTACAGAAAAAGCGGTTGCTGTTTTTTCAAAAATTTTCATGAAGCTCGACAAAATTGTCATTGAAGATAATGTTATCCCTATTTTTGAAAAAGACCTGCAGATAGAAGAAGCCGAGTTCGGCTATTCGGATGAGATATTTATGTATGAGTTTGTTTCTCCGTGGATAGGGCTTAATCAAAATAACTTCAGAAGCTACTGTGATGCAGATCGTTCAGATCAAGCTGAAAAGAATCAAATTTTAAAAAAGGTAATAATAGGGAATATTTTGTCCATGTCAAAATATCTAGACTACCGGCTTTCAAAAGATCAGAAGATCAAAACTGATCATAAGCTTAAAGAAAAAAAAGTAAACCTTAAAGGGAAAACTATGACAGGATTTAGTGGAATATTTAAAACCAATTTTTTGATCCCCGATTATTTGGGAATCGGAAAATCGGTTTCAAGGGGATTTGGCGCTGTCAGGAGGGTGATATGATAAATGCGATAGCTGAATTAGGCAAGTTTGAAAAAAGTAATAATCCTGATTTGACAAGTTTTGATATTTGGCTGGAAGATTCGTATGATAACAGTAAAAATCCACATCTTTTTCTTATTGAGTTTGAAAAAAACGGCCTGAAATGGGCATTCCAAAGAATTGATTATAGGGAAAACAGTACAGAATTAATATCTAAGATACTTTATAAGAGGGGGGCTTCACGTGGAAGTGATAAAACACCAACAAGTAAAGTCGCAGGTAGTATCGAAGGAACTTTTAAACAAAAAATAATTGGTTGGTTTGCATCCTGTAAAAATAAGGGCTTTCTTTCCAAAGAAGAAGAAAATTTCCTTAATGAAATAAACGAAGAAATAAAAAAAAAGAAAGAAGATATTTCAAAGGCATTAATCGAAAAAGTTAAAACGGTGGATAATAATGGTATAGTACTATCGCTTATGTTTACTGAAAATGACGACCAAAAATTTATTGGAGATTATAAATTTTTTGGAAAGTACATTACAGAAGAAAGTGAACAAGACTACAAGTATTCAAAAACATTTAAAAAATTTTCTTTTTCTAAAAATAAAACCTGTTCAGTATGCAATCAGGTAAAAGATGAAGTGTTTGGGTTTTTCACATCATTGGCTTTTTATACGGTTGATAAACCAGGGATGGTCACCGGCGGTTTCCAGCAGGATAAAAGCTGGAAAAATTATCCGGTTTGTATAGAGTGCGCCTTGGATGTTGAAACGGGCATTAAACTGATGAAACAGGAGCTTTCATTTAAATTTTATGGATTGCGTTATTACCTTATACCAAGGACTATTACTAAAAGAGCAAGTGCAGAAATAATTGACAATATACTTAACTTTAAGAAGTCACCCAGAATCAGTGAAGCTGATAGAGAAAGACTCACAAACGATGAGAATGAAGTATTTGAAATAATGCAGGAGGAACAGAATAATATAACCCTAAATCTGTTTTTTTACGAAGAGCCACGAAAGGGTGTTCTTAAGATACTTGCCACTATAGAGGAAATTTTACCTTCACGAATCCGGCAGCTTTTTAAGGCAAAGCACTTTACAGATAATATAGTTTTTTTTAAAGGACTTAAAAATAAAGAAAACAAGGATATGTTCAGATTCAATTTTGGGACATTAAGAACATTTTTACCAAATAATAAAATCGAAGGAAATAACGATAAATCTTTCCTTGAATTAAGCAGTATGATTTTTAGCGATATTAAAATTGATTATCAATTTATACTCCATCAAATCATTGCACATATAAGAAACAAATTTGTTCAAAATCAAACAGTATGGTTTCAATCTATGCAGGGTTTTATGCTTATTATTTATCTTAATAAATTAAATCTTTTTAGAAAAAATTTAAAGGAGGCTGATATGGATAATATATTTTTTGATTCATTTAAAATTGAATCAAAAGAAGAGTTAGAAGAAAAGACAAATTTGTTTTTTTCAAACTTTAAAGAATTTTTTGAAAGCGATGCTCACAGCAGTATTTTTTTAATTGGCGTATTGTCACAGTTTCTTTTGAATATTCAAAAAGATAAGAGAGACGCTACGCCATTTAGGAGCAGGCTAAAAGGGCTTAAAATGAATTCGCGTGACATATCTGTTTTATTGCCGGAAATTATAGAAAAAATTGAGCAATATAAAGGACAGTATGGTATCCATTACCAGTATAAGGGAGTAGCGGATCTGGCTTCAAAACACCTCGTTTCTTCAGGCAATTTTCGAAACTGGAATATCCCTGTGGATGAAATGAATTTTATTTTTGTATTAGGCATGAATCTGTCACAGTATTTTAAAATTAAATCAAACACAAAACC
>JAUWIR010000571.1 GCA_030605265.1 Pseudomonadota bacterium
AGGCCAAAAGATTAAGGTCCTTGTTTTTATTTTCAATAAAGAGCTCTTGCCGAACAACGTCGGTGATGAGGGTGCAAAGGGCTGAGCCGTCTTTTATCAATCGTCCTTCTCCGGTTTTTTTCCCATAGAGATGAAGCAGCACAAAAATAAGAACTATGGCTACAAGAGCTATTCCCAAAGTAAGTAAGCCGAATTGGTTTATACTTTGATAGTTGGTTTTTCTATTATTTTCAGAGGGCCGATTTATCCCTCGTCGATTTTTTCTTTTCACCAGTGGTAAATTCATAGCTCCCTTTTGTTCGTTAATATCTTGATTTTATTTGAAGAATGCTATCAATAATAAGTTTTTGAAATTTTATCTTTATAGATAATGGTCGAACATTTTTTTTATCGGAGTAAATAAGGGAATCTATCGGGAAGATTTGAGAAATTTTTAAAGGATAAAAGAAGCCGTTTTGTTAAATTTTTTTATAAAAATGAACAAGGCAACTATGGGACATCAACTTTTAACCGAATGGATATAAACCCTTATCTATTCCTGCAGGGTCTTTTAAAATAAACTATTTTCTTGACGAGAAGTGACATTTTTGCCATTATAAAACTAATTATATAATGAAACAGAGTTCAGAGTTCAGGGTTCAGAGGGTGAACCTTTAAGATATTTTTTCTTGCCTTATATACTAGGGAGATAATTATGCTAAAAAAAGCCTTTATGCTTATGATGAGCTTTTTATTTTTATTGTTGGTACTATTTTTTCAATTTTCAGAGGCATCTTCTAAGGTTATGTATGTAATTGAAACTAATTGGGTGAATGTGCGCAGTGGTTCGAGTATGGAGTATCGAATTGTCACCAGAGTAAAATCTGGTGATTCAGTAACAATACTTGGTGAAGAAGGGGAGTGGTTTTTTGTTTCAACCTCTAAAAAGGATGAAGGTTGGGTGCTAAAATCCCTGCTAAAGGATGAAAAACCTTTAGCAGAACAATTAACTGCCTTAAAAAATAAGACGCAAAAACAATCTCTTTTAATTGCTAATCTTACTGAAGAAAACAATTCTTTGAAAAATTATGCAGAGGTATCTGAAAAAAATCAGGAAGAACTCAAACGCTTTAAGCAGGAGAATGCCAGGTTAAAAAATTATCAAGATTTACTATGGGCGGCAGTGGGAGCAGGGATTTTATTCATGGGCTGGATCATGGGATTAATTACCGGAAGTTTCTACAAAAAGGGTAAATCACAATATCGCTATTCCCTTGATTAATTTTTTATTGTGTAACACTATCTAACATACAATATCTGTCTGAAATAAGTAGACATTTAGCAATTTATGTGCTATTTTGTTGTAAAAATTGTTAAAAATACCAATCAATAGCCTGGGGAATGTTAATGTTCAATAATGGAATAAAGCAGTATGCAGTTTTTTTAGTTATTTTTTGCTTACTTTTTTGCTCAGGATTAGCCCCCATTTGGGGCGAAAATCTTTTTGCTTCTGCTCGATCATCATATCTGCAGACTCCGGAATTTAGAGATGAGCTTCATGAATTTATAACCGAAAGGTTGCAAATGGCCCATATTCCGGGTATGTCCGCAGCTATAGTAAAGGATGGGGAGATACTATGGACAGGAGCTTACGGGTGGTCCCTCATTAATGGCTCTGAGGCCACTAATGATACATTATTTCAACTTGCCAGCGTCTCAAAAACAATGATTGCAATAGCAGTTATGCAATTGTGGGAAGATGGTCTGATAGATTTAGATGCAGATATCAATCAGTACCTCCCCTTTAATGTTGTTAACCCCTTAGCTTCTAATATTCCTATTACCCCGCGTATGCTCTTAACCCATACTTCCAGTATTCGGGACAGTTGGCAGATAATGGATTCTTTGTATGTTTGGGGTATTGATTCTCCTGTATCTTTAGAACAATTCATGGAAGACTATCTTACCCGGAGGGGGAATTTTTATAATCCTGATACGAATTTTTACAATGACAAGCCTGGAACAACCTATCATTATTCAAATATTGGATCAACCCTGGCGGCATATCTTGTAGAGTTGATTACTGAGATTCCTTTTGACAGATATTGTGATCTTTTCATTTTTTCTCCATTAGGCATGAGTGAAACTTCATGGCGCTTAGCTAATGTGGACCTCACTCGGCTGGCCATGCCTTATAAGTATCAAAGGGGATTTTTTCAGGATTATCCGGTAACTCTTTTTAAATATCCGGAGTACTCGGGGAACTCCCCTGATTTTGCTATTTTTCATAATGGTTACACTCCTTACGGGTTTTATACCTATCCGGATTATCCTGATGGGCTCCTGAAAACAACTGCACCTCAGCTTGCCCGATTTCTGGCTATGTTCATGCAACAAGGAGAATTGAACGGGATAAAAATTTTGCAAAAAGAGACAGTTGAGGAAATATGCAGGATTCAAAATCCGGATATTGATCCTTGTCAGGGATTAATTTGGCATTACAAAAAGTTATCTGATTGGGCTTTACTTGGTCATAGCGGTGGAGACCTTGGAGTAGCTACGAAGATGTTTTTTCGGCCGGATGACGGGATAGGGGTCATTCTCCTTATGAACGGGGATTGGTCCTTTTTTAATGAAAGCATTATCGAAGAGATTGAAGTCCGTTTATTTAAGGAAGCGGAGCTTATTTGATTTTAACCATACCCATCATCGTCAGGGCTACCAACTAAAGCCGGGACACTTATACCCTACTCATATTTCAGTTTCTTGTAAATGTGTCCCGCCCTTAGACGGATAGCCTTGAATTAATTTAATTCTGTATCATTTTCCAGACTTCACAACCAACATCCCTTCCGGCAATGAAGGTCCCCTCTCTGCCGGTACTTTGCACCGGGATAGCCATTTGGGTTGCCGTGCCTGCATAGAGAGTATTATTAAAGATAGCAAAAGCGCGGATTCCATAGTTTTTCGGGATCTCTAAGGTTGATGAAATGGTGACAGTTTCCCCATCAAACCCATCTTTGACGACACAGGTAATTAAATCTTTTTTATCATTAGTTTCTATGGTCCAGATTTGAGCTCCTGTTACCTCGGGGTTAATTGACGCCCCCATATTCCAAGTGCCGATATATAATTTATTTTTATTGTTATTGTTAAAGGGCATCATCCGCCAAACATAGTAATTGTACTTTTCACCTAATTCGCAAAAATCAATAATTTTTTCCCACTCAGTACCGTTGGAGGTCCTCCATATACTGGTTTTGGCATAGTCATGTTCA
>JAUWIR010000563.1 GCA_030605265.1 Pseudomonadota bacterium
AAAAAATAAGTAAATTTAAATAGTTATGACTGCTTGATATTTTTTTAGGGTGGTTGAGGGTAAGTGAATGCCATTGTACACTCCTGAGCTATCGGATTATCACAGTGCAGTCCTTCGGCGAATTTCCTGGGCGATTGAAAAGCCAATGACAAAATCCTTGTCAGCCATTTTGGAAATAATCGCTCAGGCCCTGGATGAAAAAAAGATTTGTGAAAAATGCAAAGATCCAAAATGCCAAACAGGGAAAGATTGTATCTTTAAAACCGGCCATAAAGTAGCCGTTATCGATATTTCAAGCATTCAGAAGGAGGAACCAAAAATGAAGGTAAAAGAAATAGCTGTTATGGCCTCTAAAAAAGTAGCTCACAATTTTAATTCTTGTGCTTTAAGCTACACAGCCACAGCGGAAATAGAAGAAGGAGAAGAATTCCTTGAGGTTATTCAAAATGTTAAAGATCAATTGGTACAGAAGCTCCAGCAGGGCCTTCTTCCCCAGCAAAACGGCAAATTGAATGCAGCAACATAGCCACTTCTTCCTGAATTCATATCAAACAAAGCAGGCACATAGCCAAATCCATAAACATTATTATTCACAAAAGGAGGTTTTCCCATGAATACCGTTAGTCTAATTGGTTACCTTGGAAGCGAACCGGAGTTGCGTTATACATCTTCAGGGTCCCCTGTCACGACCCTTTCCCTGGCTGTTCATGAAGTATGGAAGGATGAGCAGGGAGAGAAAAAGGAGCATACCAACTGGATCAAAGCAGTTGTCTGGAGCAGACTGGCTGAAATTGCCGGAGAATACTTAAACAAAGGCGATCAGGTGGCTATTGTAGGATCTTTGCGACAACGTGCCTACGAAGACAGCAATGGAAACAAGCGCATTGCTGTAGAAGTAGTTATTAAAGCGATGGATATGCTCACTTCTAAGAACAACAATAAAGATGAAGTCAACATTCGTTCAGAAAGCGATACAATTCCCTTTTAGGCTTTGCTCCATGTTGCCCTTAAAGATAAGTTAAGTGGTTGAGCCAGATAAGTTAAGCCTAATCTCGTTACATTTTAAAAATTTTAATATTTTTACACCTTCGCCGGCCATTGTTGCCGGCTTTTTTATTTATTGGTTACCAATTAGGACTTTGAACAAACTTGTCTATAAGGAGACTGATAGAAGACCATATTTAAAGTCCATGATTTTCAAAAAAGTTGAGGATTGCTTCGGGCTTTATCTGATATCCCATTTTGCTCAATCTCATAGAAAGCTGTTCAATACTCAAGTGCGGATGCTTTATTCGTTCAACCAGGATAACAACAGTTTCTGCATCTGTAGGTAGCTTTTTAAGATTTTCATGAGTACCTATTATCCGACCTTTTCTGCTTTTGTGCAGTGAAGGTTTCTTCATCTGATGAGAAATAAACAAAGCGGCTATCGATTTTTTCTCGGCGTATCTGGGACGTATTATGGAAATGTGACATGAAAGATCTTGTTGAAATTCCTACAAGCTTCTCTATTTCAGTTGCCGTAAGTCCTGATGGAGAATTATTGATCAAGTTAATTACTGTCTGTTTAAGATTGCCATATCTGGAAAAAAATATGTTTTGGTAGGCCCATAATCCAATACTAAGACGTGTGAGAATAAAAAAATAGCGCAAATTAAAAATTTGCGCTATTTGGCCAAATCAGAATAAATGAAATTTTTATAAATTATAACATCCTGTCACTCATCAAATGCAATCATCCATGTATGGTTGCCCGGAAAAGTTATGGTCGGATGGAAGCCGACCCCCACGGGAGCCGCCATCTTGCCGGCGGGGGACACTTTTCTGGAGAAGTATAAGTATAATATGAGGGTCAGTACTAAAAAATGACCGGTTGAATGAGATTTATTTAATGCCGGTAGTGGAGATGGAGACTTTGTTGCCCTTGGGTAAAGATATCAAGGCGGTGATAATAACAAAAAGAAGTATGGTGGCATGATGGTTTGAGGCATTGTAGAAAATATTGGTGATCGTAAATGAGATAAGGATGCCTAAAAGTCCAAGGCTAAACCTCTTTTCAAAGCCTTCATCAGCTTCCTTATACCCCGTCCAGGCCAGGTTTAAGAAGTAAATAAGTATCCATATGAAAGCCGAGAGACCAAGAAAACCGGTAGTGGAGGCAATAACCAAATATCCGTTTTGGGTATCAGGTTCAAGAGTGTTTAATTTGGGAAAAGTATAAAAGTGGTAACCTATATATTTTTGATAGTTTCCGGGCCCAACCCCTAATAGCGGATATTTTTCAAATATATTCAAGGCTGCCTGCCATTCCAAAAACCTTTGCCTGATATGGTCTTTATTATGATCAAGAAAAATGTTCCGGCTTCTGGCTTTCCTCGTCCTTTCTACACTATCTTTATATCCCGGGCTTAAATAGTCAGGCAAATTAATACTTGATGCTAAACTTAGGCTGTAATTTCCAACAATCTCCTTTTTGAACCACCATGACCTTAAAATCATCCCAACGTTCTTTTCAATGATCTTATGATACCTGCTAATATCTCTGGGCTCAAAAAACAATTCTCTTGGTGAAGTTCCATTGAACCTGATGAATAAGGAAAAGATAATTACAATACTAAATAAAGACAAATAGACCAAATGACTTTTATCTCGGGTTAAAAGATTTATTATTGAAAAAGCTAAAAGCAGAATAAGCAAGGAAGCCGGGGCAGTGTTTATCAATATGCCTCCTATGATAATAACTGAAATTAAGATGATGATAAATTGCCTTTTTTCATTGATAAGGAAACTATAAAGAAAGGGGATAATGATTACCAAAAAGGCGCCGAGGATATTTCGATTATCCAATAGCGAACTAATCAGAAAAGATTTTTCTCTGTGACCAATAAATTGTATTGCTCCATAGATAATCACAATACTTGCCAGGATGAATAATAAATAGAATATAGACTTTTGATCTTTTTCTCTATCGAAGGTATTGGTAAGCAGCATGAAGAAGATAAGGTAGTAATCTATAAATTGAACCAATTCTCTAATTGAATTAAAAAATCCTTTTGAGGTTATAGATGATAAACAAATCACCAATAAAAAGACCAACAAAGGCAGGGGAGGTAAATGAAGGGGTTTTTGCCCATCACTTTTTTGGTAAAGGGAAAGAAGCCAAAGGAGGAAAAGTAACCACAATAAAGGTTCTATAAGGGGTAATTTGGCCTCAAAGAATAAAAAACCGGGTCCAGAGGGCCCGGTTTTGAAATAACCCCTGTAAGGGGATCAAATTGCCTTTGCCCCCTGAGGAGGCAAAAATTGAGTTACCTCCAGTTATTAATTTATTTTAATACCTCGA
>JAUWIR010000133.1 GCA_030605265.1 Pseudomonadota bacterium
ATTTAGCCAAAGGATACATTATCACCGCGCTTGATGCCTTAACCAAGGCGGATGATCTTTTCCAAAAAATCGCCAAAGATCAACATTATCATGCTGTTTATCCGCAATTGCAGCATAAATATGGATTTCCCTGCGATGAGCTTTCTCTTATAAAAAAGAAGGTACTAGAGGCAATCTGTTTAGAAAAGGTTAGCGGGGACACCCAAAGGCTTATTCTTGGTAAAGATGATCTGTCCCCCTTAACGCTGCGCGCCTTTGTGCTTTATCAGGACCAACCCATTCCTTTAAAAAATGTGCCTGTTGTTTTTCAGGATGAAAAGGGAAAAACCCTCAGCAGCGTGCAGACAGATCCGGAGGGCAAAGCCTCCTATCAGCCGTCATTTAACCAACCGGGTGTATATCGCCTGCAGGCCGTGCTCTCTTTAATCGGCCAAAGCCCTGATGAAACAGTGCAAAGGACAGCCTCATTCACCCTGCAACTTGCCCCGGCTGAACCTGCAATACTTAAAGAAGCTGATGAAGAAAAGTTTTCAGTAGAGCTCACTTTCTCATATGAAAAGGATGGAAGGGCAGACAAGATGTATGAAGGGGTAGCGCTTCGCTCGGAAAGAGATGGTTACCGGGTTTATTTTCGCCCTAAGCAGGATTGCTATGTCTCTATTTTTCAAGTGGATTCCCACTGGGTGATAGCCCGTTTATTCCCCAATAATGAGTATGCTCCCTGGGACAATCCCGTTAAAGCCGAAAAACCTTACTATATACCTTACGTTAATGGTGCGCCGAAATGGTTTAACTTAGACCAAAATATTGGCGAAGAGAGGATCTATTTTTATGCTTCCCGACAACCTGACAGTGAAGTAAACCGGCGTTATAACCGCCTTCCCACTGATGAGCATTCCTCCCAGAGTTGGAAGAAAAAAATATCCAGGCAAATTGAAGAATATATTCTCACCAGGGGGGTTGGCAAGGTAGTGGGCGGATCCAAAATACATCAACCTGCGCGCAATAATCAGGCATTTGAAGTGATGAGTGATTTGATCCAAAGCGACGATTACGATTTTTTTTCCCTTATGAGCATCAATCACATAGATTAGAATTTGCAAGGCGTATATTTTTATAAATATAGCGCAGAGCTTTAGCCCTGCACTTACTATTGCCTGCATATCGATTGTGGGATTATTTTTCCGGAAATATATATTCTTCGAAATAACAGGTAAATAAGGAGGCGTGATTATGTATAACAAAGGGTACCATCAAATTTTTCGTATAAGCGCTACTTTTATTCCTATTACTCTTCTTTTTCTTATTTTTACTTTTACCTTTGCCTCCCCAACCGCAGGCGACTCATTTGATGATGCCTATAAGTCAATGAATGAAACTTTTAAAAATAGGGCCTCGGGGATGGATCAGCGGCATGAGAAAAAGACGGCGGCTATGGAGAAAGCCTGGGATGAGCAGGAGAAAAGAATCAATGAGGAATGGGAGCGGATGAAGCAGGCGGTTGAGCAAAAATGGGGCGCTTTTGTTGATTCAAGCAAAAAGGTGTGGGTGGATTATGATGCTCAGGATCAGGAGACGCGAAGTCAGGTGGATTTTGAAAAGGGCAAAGTGGTTATTGAAGCCCTTGTTCCTGTAAAGAAGGGCACTGAAGACGCTGAAGAGATCCTGAAAAAAGAGCAGAAACCAGTGCGGAAGAAAACGCCGGAAAAGAAAAAACCCGGCAAGCCGGCAACAGAGAAAACGCAAGAGCAGATCATCCAGGAAGCCGGGCCTGAAATAGAGCGACAATTACAAAAAATTTTAACCAGGGAAAAAGAAACAAAGCAAGCGCTGCTGGCAGATCAAATTAAGAATAAACAGGGAAAAATAGTGGATGAGAAAAATGCTCCTGAATTTATCCAAAAAGAGGTGCTTCCCAAAGCACAAATCGAGGGGGAAAGCTTTCAGGGTGAGGATGGAGTAGAGCGAATTAAGGTGAGAGTGGAGATCCCCATGATTCCGGATCATTTGCGGATCAGGGCTGAACGGTATAAAGATGATATTAATGAGTTCGCAGAAGAATATAAACTTGATCCGCGTCTTATTTACTCGATAATTGAAACGGAATCTTATTTTAATGCCAAGGCAAAATCACCTGCCGGAGCATATGGCCTAATGCAATTGATCCCGCGCTTTGGCGCACGGGAGGCCTATCAATATCTCTATAAGGAGGACACCCTTCTTCATGAGGATCAGCTCTATATTCCCCGTGCAAATATCTGTCTTGGGGGCGCTTATCTAAAACTCCTGAAAGAGCGCTATTATGGAAATATTAGCGATAAGAATAAGAACCAGTATCTTTCTATTGCCTCGTATAACTGGGGCCCCACGATAGTAAAGGCTAAAATAGTAAATCGTTGTGACATCGATGGAATGGATTCTCAGGAACTCTTTCGCTTTATCCGCAAAAATTCACCTCAGGAGACCAGTGACTATCTGAAAAGAGTTACCGAAAGAATCCCCAAGTATCAAGTTTTTCTCCCATAAAATATTTTTTTAAAAAGGAACTAAAACAATAAGGAACTAAAACAATATGAGCATATTCGGCTATCCAAATATCCTCGCTATCGGCATACTCATTTTAACTCTCCTTTTATCCTATCTCATATCCAAGATTAGTGGCCGTGTGTATATTTTTTCCCGGTTTCAAGAAATCCTGTTTTTCTTTATGATAGCTTTTGCTCTCAAAGCCATCCTTTACTTCAATTTGCCGGTCACCTTTATAAACGTGCGCAGCATGGCTGAGGGCATGATCCTTTTTGCCATTACCACCTGTGTGGTCAAGGCGATTATTATTTTATTTATAGGCGCCATTTTCCCGAAAAGCAAGTTTCAAGCGGCCATCATCCTTGAGAGAATTCTGTACTTTCTTTATTTTATGATCTCCGTTGCCCTGCTTCTTGGCTATGTTTTTGATATGAGGCTAGGGGCGCTTTTGACCACTTCCGCCATCCTTACCGGTGTTGCCGGTTTTGCAGCCAAAGACGTGATAACCGCCCTGCCGAAAAGTATCCTCATCAGTTTTGAGTCCGCCCTAAATCTGGGGGATTGGGTACAGATTGAGGACAAAGTCGGCAAGGTGATAGAAATCTCCATCCATCGCCTTAAAATACAGGGGGAAAAAGGTGAGGTGATTGTCTATCCCATCAAGCAGATGTTTGAAAATAGGGTGATTAATTTTTCCGCCAATAAAAAATATATCCGCTGTTCCATAGATATTGGGACAAGTTATGATAATCCGCCCCAAAAGGTCAAGGCAGTTCTGAATGATCTCCTGTCGGGTTTTTCCGGGGTGCTCAAAGAGCCGTCCCCGGTGATCAGACTTACCTCATATGGTGATTTTGCCATTAATTATAAAATTCTTTTTGCCATTCAGGATTTTGGGCAAAGATGGGAGATCAAAAATTTAATCAATACGGCTATCTGGGGAAAATTCCAGCAGGAGGGAATTAAGATTCCGTATCCAATCATGGATGTAAATATCAATCGGCCGGCAGAGGGCACGCAGCCGGCAAAAAATAATTATCCATCATCAGCCACTTAACCATCAGATGTGTAATGTCAGTGTCATTAACAAAAAGATATTTGAACCATTCTTAATTTTTAATGATAACAAGGCAAGGGATTTATCCTGCCGTTAATTTATAAATTTATCGAATAAGGGACGTTACCTATGAAGATTGGTGAAAGAAAAGCATTAAAACCCATGGAAGTAGTTTTTCTCTTAATAGTAATAGGCGGCATGATGTTCGGCCTCTATAAATATCGTGCGCTCTTTTTGAAAAAGTCGGCCAATATGTTTGATGAGGTAATGAAAAACACTATGGAACAGGCTAAAGCATTGAGCAAGGGGAGTGAATTTGCAGGACTTTTTAGAGAGGGGCTAGGTCTTGAGCAAAAGACAGAGCACCCGGAAGAAATAAAAAAAGCTGGAATAAACAAGGAATTCTCAGGCGGCAAGAGAACAACGGAAAAAGGCGAAAAGAGCTTAAAAAAAGCAGGTAATTTTATCAAAGGGATTGAATTCATAAACCAGGGTGATGATCAAAAAGCCATAGAATATCTTAGCCTAGCCATAAATGATCAGGAAAACGACCCTGAGCCTCATTTTTGGCTGGGAGTAAGCTATCTTAATACTAAGCAACCAAAGCAGGCTATTCCGGCATTTGAGCGTGCGCTTGAATTTGCGCCGGACAATGTAGAGTATCTTATGAATTTGAGTATGGCCTATTTTAAGTCCGGCGCAAAAGACAAGGCAAGGCAGACCTTAGCGAAAGCGCAAAAGATTGCCCCTGATAATCGTCTGGTAAAAGAAACATTAAACTGGTTGCGTTAAGCCAATGGATATATCCCCAAAGCCCGCTATGGAACAGCCTGCCAATGGTGAATTAAATGGATGGGGGCAATTTGGGGCCGGCGCCAATCAAAATTAATTGTTAAATTTCTTGTAGTTATGCAACCAGGGATGTCAAGTCCTGACACCCTCTAGCACAATCTAATCGCAAAAAGAGGAAGTAACATGAAAGTACGAGCATGGTTAGCCGGTATAATCGCATTCGTTGGAATCTTTATGCTGGTAGTCGTTTCAGCAGCATGGGGGGAGAAAAATATCCGTGGAGTTCAGGGCATTAAAGGCATTAGGATTGTAGCTGAAGACAGTTCTTCCAAAGAATGGGTTGATATACCTCTCTATAACAAGACATACGCAGTTGTCATCGGCATTGACCGATACTCTGCTCTTAAGCAAGATCAGCAGCTTTCCTACGCTGTATCAGACGCCAAGGCCGTGGAAAATTTGCTTAAGAGCAAATTTATTTTTGATGATGTTTTTACGCTGTACAATGAGCAGGCCACAAAGAGCAAAATTCTTGATCTGTTGCTGAATAAACTCTCAAAAACATCTAATAACGATGCGGTTTTTGTCTTCTTTGCGGGACACGGAGGAGAAGAAGAGACCAATTATGGACCCATCGGATTTCTCGTTCCTTATGACGGTGATTTTTCCGACATGCGCACAGTCATTTCAATGGCTACGATCCGTGATGATATTTCCAAAAGAATCAAGGCCAAACATGTCTTCTATGTCATGGATGCCTGTTATAGCGGCATTCTTGTGGCTACCAGGGGAGATGAGAAAAAAAACCGTCGTGACGTAGCCTACCTGCAACAGATTGCCAAGGAGCCGGTTCGACAGGTTTTGACCGCAGGTGGCGCTGATCAGCAGGTTCTCGATGGCGGTCCCGGTGGTCACTCGGTATTTACCGGGCGTTTCCTGGAAGTTCTCGATAAAGCGGACGATTTTATCACCGCTACCGAGGTGAGTTCTCAAGTAAAAGAACGGGTTTTTTCCGATGCAAAGGCTCGTGGGCATGTGCAGACTCCAAAATCTGGTGAGCTGTTTGGGTTGGGTGATTTCATTTTCATGCCTTCCGTAACCAAACAGATAGGGAGTATTAAAGACCAGGTTACAACTCTGGAATCCGAACTGGCCCTATTGAAGGAAGCCGAGGCAAAGGCAGTTCAAAACCAGGATGATGCAGCTCGCCGGGATATTGAGCGTCAGACCCGTATCGCTGAAGCAAAACTACAAGCCAAAAAACTCGAAGAAGATCGACTCAAAAAGGATGAAATCCAAAGGGCGCAACGAGAGAAGGAACGTCAGAAGGCGCAGGAAGCCCTGCACCAGGAACAGGAGGCCGAGACAGAACGGCTGGCTAAGTTGCAAAGTGAAGTGATGGAGAAACGGAAACAGTACAAGACCTCGATGGTATCTTCCCTTGAAGAAGCCCTTACCGAACTTAAGGCGCTTGATCGGGAAATTCGCGCCATTCGAGACCGGTACAGGGAAGAGCTGAAAAATCGTATATTATTAATTGTCCGAGAACACAGCGACAATTTTGGTACGGTAAAACTCAAAAAAGATGAATTCGAAACCGAAGCAGAATATCAGGCCAGGCTTGCCAAAAATGACGTTGGCAAAGTGGGAGACAACAAGACGAAATATCAGGCGGCCATGGATACCATCCGAATGGAGTATGAAAAACAGTCCGCTCCCCTCTTGGCCCAGATGGAGGAAATCTCCAAAGTCGCCTACACGGTATATGGCCATGATGGGCTTAAACTTGCGCTGGGAGCCTACAATGCCGAACGGGAATGCTTCACCATTACCATAGCTTCCAACAATATCAAACGACAAATCCACCCTTATCAACATTTTATGATCGTTTCAAAAGTTGGACGACAAGCCCAGCAATTGGGAATACGTACAAATGATATTATTATTAGGTATAACGGGCGGGATGTGCGGCCCATGAGCGACTGGAATCTATTGTGGCAAACTGTTATTGAAAATCATACAACCATGGAGGTAGACCGGGACGGGAAGATTTTTACGTTAAATTTGCCCAAGGGTAAAATCGGGTATGAAAACATTATCTATGATTATATGAATGACTTAAAACCAGATCAGTTCATGGTTAACGGGTATCTGTATGTCCCTAGAACCGAGGCTCGACAATTCAAGCAGGACTTTCTGAACGGCTTTATCACGGCTGAAGTTAAGGTGGCTGCCAGGACGCAAAATCTGTGTTTGGTAAGCAGTGCCAAGGTCGTAGATGAAAGCAATGACAGACGCTATGATCTTTTCAAGTCTGAATACGTCAACATGGGTAATCGCCTCACTTACGACAACGCGAATCATATCTACTGGATCGCTAAAAGCCTTCACGGATTAAATTTTGCCGGGGCTGAAAAATTCTTAAAAAACTATACATTTAAAGGGATAGCAGGGTGGTGCCTACCAACATTTAATGAACTAGCCAGCTTAAGAAACCCTCTGGCAACATGGCGGTATGGGTTTCACGACCATTTGTATTATACAAGTACTCCTTACGGTAGAGGTCAAAATCACCGGAAATATAATCCAGCTACAGAAGAAGAACGTAATTGGGGGGGGGACGATGATAAATTACGGGTAGTCGGTGTTGCAAAAAATTTCCATTTGCCCAATTACGATATTTTTGAAGACCGCTTTTTCGAGATAGGAAACGACCTGGTCTTCGATGCCCAAAATCCTCTCGTCTGGAACATGAATCTTTCGGAAAAACAGTATACCTACCTTGAATCAGAGAGATATGTGAATCAGCTAAATACTGGCAACACTAAAGGATGGCGACTGCCGTCCAGGAAAGAGATGGATAAGCTTTGGGACCCGGCTATTCCGGGTATTGACAGCAGATACAGATCAACAATGAACCATTATTATTATACAAATACACCTATCGGTAGCGGTCAAAATCACTGGCAATATAATCCAGCTAAAGGAGATGAACGTAATTGGGGGGGGAACGATCAATTATGGGTTATTTCTGTCATGTAATGGCGTAACTGAGATGGGCAGCTAACAAAAAGTAATTTCTAAGGGATCATAGAGAATCTTTGTTAAAATTAAAAAGGCCCTACAGTCAAGTCTTTTTTTTGGCAAAAAATGTTAAAAAGGGTGTTGCCAATGTTGAAATTATCCTCAATGGCCGGCGTTTAAATGACCAAAAGTCAGTTGGAGATATCAAGAGCACTGATCAAAACAATAGAGATCATAATTTTAGAATTAACATCCCGCTTCTATGGGAAAAAATGAGATTTTGGTAAAAGCCTTTGATATAAAAAACGCCTCTGCCTCAAGATCAATCACCATTTATCGTGAGGCGGAAAGGGGAAATCTGGGCGGCGGTAATCGGCATCAATAAGTTTAAAGATCCCATGATACCTTCGCTTCAATATGCCTAAAATGACGCGCAGGCCTTTGCTGAATGTCTTAGAAAAAATGTCGGCCTTGACAAAGACCACCTCTTTGAATTGTATGATGAAGAGGCCTCCAAAGTAAATTTACTGTCTGTGCTTGGAACCAGGTTGAGCAGAAAAGCGAACAGATCGGAAGACACTGTGTTTATATACTTTGCCGGGCACGGCGCCCCGGAAAAAGATCCTTTGAGCAAGGATAATGATGGTATCAGCAAATATATTCTAGCCCATGATTCAGATCCGCAAGATTTTTACGCCACTGCCATGCCAATGGATCGAATTGCAGAAATATTTGCCCGCATCAGAGCTGAGCGCATCATATTTATTTCCGACAGTTGCTACAGCGGAGGGAGCGGCGGAAGGACTATTCTGGCCAAAGGGCGGAGGGCAAATCTTTCGGGCGCCTTTTTAAACAGAATTACCCAAACGGGAAAAGGAAGGATTATTTTGACATCCAGCAACACCAACGAGGTCAGTCAGGAGTCCGATAAACTGCAACACGGCTTTTTTACCTACTACCTGCTCAAAGGGTTGAAAGGTGAGGCAGATCTTGATGAGGACAAGCTCATTGATATCGATGAAATTTACCGGTATTTAAACAAGTGGGTGCCGGATAAAACCAATGGCGCGCAGCACCCGGTAAAAAAGGGTGAGGCCGAGGGACAGGTGCTCGTTGGGCGGATAAAGTAGGTTAGGGCTGGGCAAAGAGGATGAGCGCTTTTTTCAAAATCAATATGCTGATTATTTGGGGCATTTAATTATCGAGAAGGCTATATGTCCATGCAGGCATAGGCGCTGGAAGAGAATAGCGACAAATCAGTCTCAATGCCAATTTCCCCTTACAGCGCGTAGTAGAAATAGATAAAAACTGGAGGTTTGAAGAAACCAAAAGCAGTCTTGTATCCAACTGATTTTTGGGAAAGTAAAGCCAGCCAACCCCATCATAGATATTATAGTCAGGAGTAATAAAATATGAAGTCATATGTTACACAAACAAAACAAAGTGATATTGATTGTATTTTAAATTTTAATGTATGTATGGTTGCTACCTCTTTTATTTTTACTATTTATAGGCTGCTCTGTTACGCTGAAGAAAAATCAAATTGAGTTACCCGGCAAGCCACTGCCATTATTTATCGATGTCAATTTAAATCCAAATGGTTTCCATTTTTCTGATTCATTTGATTATTTTAGTTATCAGCAAATCGAAAATTCAAAAAAAGGAAAAGAATATTTTGATGCCCATTATAAGGAAATTGAGATTGATTTTTCAGAGTTACTGTCAAACGAGGTGAATAAAAAACCGGGTCCAGAGGGCCCGGTTTTGAAATAACCCCTGTAAGGGGATCAAATTGCCTTTGCCCCCTGAGGAGGCAAAAATTGAGTTACCTCCAGTTATTAATTTATTTTAATACCTCGA
>JAUWIR010000332.1 GCA_030605265.1 Pseudomonadota bacterium
GTTATGTTCCAGATCCAGGCTATATCCAATCGATTTTTCAGGTTCAAGGTCCGGATTTCCAATGATCCAATATTGACCATGGTGATGGGGTGTATGTAGTCTTAGAGCTGATCAAGACTGGGCGACAGGAAGGCCTGCCCGGCATTTAAGCGGAGGTTGGTATTTGGAGTCACCCTGAACAGAAGACTTCCTTTAGGGTTAACCTGGGTCCCCCATTGATCATGACGATCTATCCGGCCTGCCAGAACAATGCTTAATACTTTCCATGGTTCGATCTCATCTTGTATAAAAGCACTTATGCTCTCTTCATCTTTCTTCCCTACCTCAGTTGATTCGATATTATTCTGTTGATATTCTGTCCCCAAAGTGATCAAATTGCTTTGGCCAATATGTCGCATGAGATCAGGACCCCTATAAACGGCATTATGGGCATGACCGAGTTGACCTTAGACACCGAATTGACCGGGGAGCAGCGTGAGTATCTGAAAATGGTTAAAATATCGGCAGACTCCCTTTTGAATATAATCAACGATATTTTGGACTTTTCCAAGATAGAAGCCAAATGCCTTGATCTGGAAAAAATTGATTTTGATTTTTGGCCTGCCATAGAATCGGTTGTTGATCTTATGGCGCTTAAATTCTTCAATAAGGGGATAAAATTTTCCTATTATATCAAGCCCGATATTCCTCCCTCTTTAACCGGAGACCTGGGCAGATTACGTCAAATACTTATCAATCTGCTGGCAAACACCCTTAAATTCACCGAAAGGGGCGAGGTATTTATCGAGGTCGAGCTGGAGAGTAAAGATCAGGAATCGGTCCTTCTTCATTTTATAGTCAGAGACACAGGCATTGGCATTCATGCCGATAAACGGGAGGTCATTTTTCAAAGCTTCTCGCAAGCAGACGGCTCCACTACCAGAAAATACGGGGGAACAGGCTTAGGCTTGACCATCTGCAAGCAATTAACAGAAATGATGGGGGGCAGGATCTGGCTGGAAAGTGAGCCGGGCAGTGGTAGCAAGTTTCATTTTACTGCCAAATTCGGCCTGCAGCCAGTAAAAAACAGGCCGGCCTGGACCTCAAAGCCCGTTGACCTTCAGGGGCTTAGGGTTTTGGTTGTGGATGACAACCAGACCAATCGGATAATTTTAAAAAAAATGCTTTCCTATTGGGGACTTTTGCCGCAAGAGGCGCAAGATGGGAAAAAGGCCTTAAGGCAGTTGGAAAAAGCAGCGCCGGCCGGCAATCCTTATCGTCTGGTCCTTTTAGATTTCCAAATGCCTGGTATGGATGGATTTGAGGTAAGCGCGCTTATCAAAAAAAACAAACTATTATCCGTGACAAAAATTATTCTGCTTACTTCCTTAACCCAAAGGGGAGATGGGGCCTATTGTAAAAAGGTGGGAATTTCCGGTTATCTTCCCAAACCGGTCAAGCAGGCGGACCTTTTTAAAATGATCACTGATGTATTGGGCCAGGGGCCGGCAGATGATACCTTAAGCCGGTCCCATCTCATTACCAGATACACCATGCTGGAAGACAGGCCAAAACAAAGGCTAAAGATCCTGTTGGCTGAGGATAATCTTATCAACCAAAAATTTACCGTAAAATTATTGGAAAATCAAGGCCACTCAGTGCTTGTGGCCGGAAATGGGCAGGAGGCATTGAAACTGCTTGAAGATCATGCGCTTGATCTGGTATTTATGGATGTGCAGATGCCGGTTATGGACGGATTTGAGGCTACACTGATTATCCGGGAGAGAGAAAAATCTTCCGGCAGACACCTCCCCATTATGGCCATAACTGCTCATGCCCTGAAAGAAGATAGAGAAAGATGCCTTGAGGCCGGTATGGACGACTATATTTCCAAGCCGGTTAAGGTCCCTGAATTAATGGGGATTATTCAACAAGTAATTTCGGTTGCCCCAAAAGACAAAATAAAGCCTGTTGGTCAATCAGCAGCCGGCCTTTCAGTGCCTAGTGCCTGACCTACAGATCGACCTTAACAGTATTCTTGAATTTTTTAGCGGTGATATGGCCTGGTTTGAAGAGATTTTTGAATTATTTGTGGAAAAATATCCCGAGTATATAAAAACCATGCGAGCGGCGATCTTACATAATGACAGCAAAGGACTTCAGCAAGCTGCGCACGGTTTCAAAAGTACAGTATCTTTATTTAAGGTTTCCGACATGATCGAGTTGGTAATAAAATTGGAACAGATGGGCAGGGAAGAAAAATTACAGGGAGCAAAACAAGCCATAGACCAACTGGAGCTTATAATTGCTAAGTTTGTTGAGGGTGTTAAAAATATTCTCGCAAAAACGCCCAATATCAACCTAATCTCCACATCTTGAGGGGCAATGTCATTAACTTGAGAGTAGCGGAGTTTCAGCCTCTGTGCCTCTGTGCCTTCTTTTAACTTGAGAGTACAGGAATTTTCATTTTTATTATGCGGCTTAACAGCTTAACAGCTCATCAGCACGGATGATTCGATAGAAGTATCCGGCATTTTCTAAATCCCGACTAATATCTCTAAATCCGATCAACACCTTCTGAATGGTTTTGGACGGAAACTTCTCTCTCAAATAATCCGCCTTTTTTTCGACTTGGGCTATGACTTCCTTAGTGATCACAGACTGTGAATATTTCATTTCACAAAGAGTTATAACCTTGTCTGCACGGTCAAATAATAGGTCGATCTGTACTCCTGACGCACCGGCCCTTGCGGCCTGAAAGTAAGGGCCAAAAGAAAAATCTATTCCGGAAAATCCCAATATATTTACGATTTTTTGAGCGTGGTCAATACACAGATATTCAAAAGCACGTCCCAGCCAGGAAAGATACGCACCCGACTGTCTTATTGTGCTGAACATGTGCTGATGAAGTCCTGATTCAATCTTTTTCAGATTAGGTTCGACAAAAGCAAAGTAAAATCGCAGATAAGGATCATGCAGGAAATACTTTGCTGTTCTTGATTTATGTCCCTTGTTAAAAGGTGTCTCAGAAAGAATAAAACCAGCAGCTTCCAGGGTGAACAGTAAGTTCGACAATCCGCCTCCCAGATCAAGCTTTCCCTTTTCTGCCAGCTCTTTGCGAAAAAGCCCGTACTGATATGTTCCCAATGTTTCAAGGATTTTGCGATAATCCGCGTTTCGGCCAAAATGACTTGTAAATATACGATCATATTCTTCAACAAAATAGCCGTTTTTAGTAAACGCAAGTTGATTCATGGCCACCGTAACTGAAGGTCCATCTACCATCAATTCCAGGTACTTGGGGACCCCTCCAAGATACATTTGTGCTTCAAGAACTTCCTCCAATCCCTTTTCTCTTAAAATTATTTTGGTTTCAGGAAGATGAAATCCCATCAGATGTATTGTCAACGATGTCCTGCCGTAAAGCGCGTTTGATCTGATGACTTTTGTTGTCATAAATGAAGCAATAGAACCGCATAGAATAAGGGTTATTCCGTGAATTTTGCATAAATATTGGTCCCAGATCATTTTCAGGTCTCCCACAATTTCCGACCGGTAGTTAGCCATCCACTGAAATTCATCAAACACGAGATGATGCGGATTATTTTTTATTGTTTGAAAGAGTGAGTAAAATGCTTCACGCCAGGTATTGCATGATCTGATTTTGAGTTTTTGTCCGCTTTGAATCGATAACTGAAACAGGAAATTTTTTATCTGTTCATTTTTGGATCGGTTCTCAAGGCCTTCAAAAAATAAGGCATGATGATTTTCCAGGGCCTTGTTTATTAGCGCAGTCTTTCCTATACGTCGACGTCCAAAGATGACGCCAATGTTTGTGTTTTCATCGGATATCAATTTTTTTAATTGTTGAAGTTCTCTATGCCGTCCTATAAACATGATAAGCCTCATTTTTTTCTTCCTATTAAAACAAGATATAATATATATAGGAAGATTTGTCAATATAAAATAAATATTTTGTTCCTATAAATAAAATATTTTGTTATATAGGAAGATTTTGATAGAAGAAAAAGGCTTTTCATGGAAGGGCCTCGCCATTTTTGTCCGGGATTTATTATTGCTCCAATAATATGAATGCGAATTAAGAGTTAAAAGTGAAGAGTTAAGAATTAACAGAGGATTAAAATTTGAGCGAATATCATTTTAATTTGTAACCTGTTAATTTTAAGAAGTTGGTTTCAACCCTTAATTGGCATTATGAGTATGCTCGTAACCATTCAGTCCCCCTCAACTCCTCCCCCTTGATGGGGGAGGCTGGGTGGGGGTGAAAGCAAACATCCCCCTCCCCTAACCCCTTCAATCAAGGGCGTATTAAGAATAACATTTACTTTCAGATGAATTATTCCAAAGATAATTTTGACTCCGACCTCAGCCGGGAGCGAGACAATATTTACTCCACCCTGACTTATAGGCTGCCGAATAATCACTCTTTAGCCCTAAAAAATCGTTGGTTTAAATATAAAGACACAAAAGATGAAGAACATTCCTTTTTCTTATACTATATTATTCCTCTAAAAATTCCTGTAAGTAAAAAAAGAGACATTGGTATTCTAAAAGGTAAGGTTTACGATGGAGAAAAGGAGGAAAGGCAGCCAATCCCGAAGGTTATTTTGACCATTAATGAGGCAACAGCAGTGACTGACCAAAATGGTGAATTTATCTTCCCTGCCCTCAAGCAAGGGACCCACTATTTACAGGTGATAAAAAGCTCTATCGGCCTGGATCGAGTTACAAGTGAGAAACTGCCTCTTATGGTGGAGATCAAAGGTAAAACCAATGAAATTGAGATCGGAGTAGTAAGCTCCGGCAGAATTCTGGGTAAAATAGCGCTTGTTAGCCTAAATCAAAGCAGTAATTTCAATAGTTCCCGTGATAAATACGGTAATATCAATAATAATATCAATAATAATAATAATAACAATCCCGATCAGGGCCTGTTTTTAATCGGCTCAGGGGAGATTAAAAATAATAATGGCCTTGATAATGGCCTTGATAATGGTATGCTAAAGGAACCGAGAGGATTAAGTAATATCTTGGTGGAATTGACAAACTCAAAAGAAGTTTTGCGGCAACTTACCGATCAACTCGGCCGATTTGCTTTTCTGCACACAAGACCCGGCCAATGGACCTTAAGGGTTTACGACAACAATCTGCCTCCCTACCATTATCTTGAGAAAAAAGAGTTTCGGATTGAATTAAAACCGGGAGGAGAAAAGGAAATTACTGCAAGGGTTTTACCTCGTCGCCGCTCCATACAGATTATTGAGGTAGGGGAGATAAATAAACAGAAAGGTGATGATGCACAAAAACATACAAAAAGATATACTATACAGATTGCAGCCTATCGGATTGCTTAACATGTTGCTCAAGAAAACCCTCCCCTTAGCTCAAAATTTAAGGTAATCTCAATGACCAGGAAATCCTCCGAGATACTTTCCGGAATTGGAGGAAATGGGACGCCGTCATGTACTGCACGCATAGCTGCCTGATCCAATAGAGAAATCTTGGAGCTTTTCATTACCTCGACCTGTTCTACTTGCCCATCCCGGTGAAGCAAAAAGCGGATACCCACTCTCCCCTCCAAGCCTCTTTTTACTGCCAAAAGAGGAAAACGTTTATGCA
>JAUWIR010000255.1 GCA_030605265.1 Pseudomonadota bacterium
TACATATAAATGATACTCTGGTAATAGAACCTGTCTGGGTAAACGGTAGTCATCCTTCGGGGAAACAGATTCTTAAAATTGATCCCGGCCTGGCCTTTGGGACAGGGCATCATTTTACTACCCACTATTGTTTAAAATGGCTTTGTCAGCAGTATACAAGGATTAACAGTATGATTGACATAGGGGCCGGTTCAGGTATCCTTTCCATAGCCGCCTCTCTTCTAGGAATTAAAAAGGTCCTGGCTGCAGATAATGATTCATCTGCCATTGCTGAAATTAAAAAGAATATAAAGCTTAATAAAATTTATGCGGAAATAGAAATAATTAATGCTGATATTATTTTTTGGCCATTATCAGGTACTTATGATGTGGTGATGGCCAACCTGCACACGAAAGCTCTGCTCAGAGCAAAAGAGAACCTTACCTCATTACTTCATTCAGGCTCTTCTCTTATCTTAACCGGGATTGGCTACGATAATCATAGGGAGATTTTACAAAGTTTTTCAGATCTTTCCTTGCAATCTCTTAGTGTTGACCCGCAGAAAGAGTGGGTAGGAATTTATTATACCAGAGCATAGAATACAAGACATGCTAACTATAGCTTGAGAGCATAGGTATTTTCATTTTATTTATGTGGCTCATCAGCTCATCAACTTAAATTAATCCCTCCAAACTTCATAAATTACAAATAATAATGGGTTATTGAAGGTATTAATTTATTTGCTAAATTAGTCAATAATTTTTTATAAATAGTTCGGCATGAACTTTGCAACTTTTAACAAAACAATAGGAGAAAGAAAGTGATCGAGCTAAAAATAGAGAAGGGAAGGGAGTTGGAATGGGTATGGTGAGTGAGTTAAAATGTGATGAGTTATCCCATATACTGGGGAAGAGTGAGAAAATACGAGAGATTTGCAGGTTAATTGGAGTAGTAGCCAAAACCAAAGCTACTGTATTAGTGCAAGGTGAAAGTGGGACAGGGAAAGAATTAGTAGCCAATGCCATTCACGCTCATAGTTTGCGCCCAAACAAACCTTTTATTAAAGTTAACTGCGCTGCATTAAGTGATACGCTTTTGGAAAGCGAACTTTTTGGCCACCGAAAAGGTTCTTTCACTGGGGCCATTGAAAGTAGAAAAGGCCGTTTTGAATTAGCTGACAGGGGGACCATTCTTCTGGATGAAATTGGGAATATGTCTTTTTCCGGGCAGGCCAAATTATTGCGAGTGCTTCAGGAAGATGAAATAGTACCGGTTGGCTTATCAAATCCCATAAAAGTTGATGTACGTGTAATTGCTACCACCAATGTATTATTAAAGAAGGCTTCAGAAAATGGAGCTTTCCGAGAAGATTTATACTATCGTTTGAGTGTGGTGACTATTTTTCTCCCTTCTCTTCGAGAGCGTAAAGAGGATATTCCGCTTTTAGTAGAACGATTCATTCAATTGGATCATTGTAACGCTAATAGGAGAATAGGAGCTGTTTCCAGCGAAACTATGGAATCACTCATGTCATATAATTGGCCGGGAAACGTCAGAGAATTGAAAAATGTAGTTGAGAATGCCCTAATTATCGAAAGGAGCGATATAATTCAATCAAATTCTTTGCCGCACCATTTATTTGTGGAAAATCGTGAAAAAATAACAGATCCGGAACATGAATTGAATTTAAAAATACAATTAAAAACTTATGAACGGGGACTTATTTTAAAGGCCCTCGATAAAGCAAATTGGGTGAAAACGAAAGCCTCGGAATTCTTGGGAATTGATCAGAGAAATCTAAGCTATTTTATAAAAAAACATCATATTTTAGATCCGGAAGAAAGAAAAAGAACGCGGGGAAGGTTATAGTCCATAAGTTTTATGGATTTAGCCATAAAAAAAAAGGTATAGATAAAAGTAGAATAATAAAAGAAATGTCTTTACTCGGATAGAGGCTGCATCATAGAAAACGTAAATGGAAAAGGAAATAGCTTTATAAATGAGGCGTGAGAAATAGACTAAATACTTTGAATTAGGGGGATTTTCCCTTTAGTTATTTGGTGGTATCCCTTTTGCATAAAAAGGTTTTGCTATGTAAAAATAATGAGCTTAAGACCTTTTTAGATAAGTTATCCTTTTATAGGATCCCCCCCAATGGGTAGGCAGAAGCTTCATTGCTTAGCGGCCCTAAAAAGCCGCGCCTACCCATTGCCCAAAAGAAAGTTTTAGGAGGATGGTTCAGAATGGATGAACTGTTAATACTTTTATTAAGTAAAGATTCCTTTACAGATTATATATGCAATTATTTATTAATGGATGGCCATTATGTCGAGATTGTAGATGATATTGAAATAGCCAGGCAAATGATTCAGATCAGAAAATATGATCTTCTTCTTATAAGTATTGCCGATAGCCTGGAGCAGGAGATGGCCATATCAAGACATTTACAAAAAATTGATCCTTCTCTGAGGAGACTCTGTTTATTTCAGTTGGTTACACAGAAAGCAGAGGAAATTTCCCAATACGCCACGACCTATACTTGCCCGGTTAAATCTTTTATGTTGGAAAATTTACCGCTTCTTCTTGAAAAGATTCAAATAGATAAAATTTTTGAAAAATTTTCTCCTCCTAATTCTCTCTATTGCGACCGCAGGAAGGAGATCCGGGCAGCAGCCAAGATTCCGGTTAAATATTATTTTCAAGATTTACATGCTCGATTACTTCAAAAAGAGATGATTTCCCGAGGTATGGATTTAAGTAAGGAGGGAATAAAACTAATGGTGGATGATTCAACTAAAATTCTTCCTTATGTGAACCTTAACATGCTTCTCCCTTTTTCTGCTGATCCGGTAACTATTCAAGGAGAAATTAAATGGTCACGGGCATATTTAAGGTTCCCGTGGAAAGATGTGGGTATAAAGTTTTATAATATAAAAAATGAAGATATTTTAAAGATCAGTAATTATATCAATCTATTTTCAAGGCAGTATTTTATTCAATAAGAGCCGGCCTCATTTCTGGTATCCTCGCCCTGGAAAAATTAAACTCCCCTAAAAAATAGAGAGTACAGCAATTCTCCCAATAATTTGTTTTGTCAATTCTCTATATTCCATATAACCTCCTTCAGGTTGTGATAAATCTTTTTGATTAACCGGATTTAAATCATGTTTATCCTGTTATCCTGTCAAATATTTTTTTACATTAGTGAATTTAAAAATTTAATTGTACAGGTTGCGGTAAACTTAAAAATATAATTTATGCCCGACTGTGAAATACTGGATACTTCTAGTTCGCATAAAAATTACAGCGATGCATAGGTTCTATGCTGTAGGGAAAACTGGAAGGAGTTTTTCTGTGGTGATACTTATTTCTATTGTAATATCAGACTGTTTTTAGGGTTATAGAGTATGAATAGTCCTTTGGTTGTTTTGGCATATGCTTTGCATCTTATTAAAAACAAGATCACCGGTAAAAACAAGATCACCGGTAAGAATATGGAATGATTGATGATAGGTTAAAACAAGGAGGGGGGGGAATGCAATACAGAAGGATGATGCTTATTCTGTTAATGGTGATGTTAATTACGCCTGTTACCAGCTGGGCCTATTATGGAGGATACAGCAGCTATAGTTTTCCCTATGGCACATACAGTAACTATGCTACGCCATATAGTAGTTATGGTTATCCCTATTCTTATTATGGAGGATTTGGATTAGGATTATCCGGAAGTGGATCAGAATACAATAATTTTTATAATTCATATTCCCAGAGTAGTTTGTCAGGGCTATACGGATTGGGGGGATTAGGTCTCTATAGTGGTTTGGGTTCATATGGGCTTGGAACAGGATTAGGACTTTATGGAGGTCTCTATGGCTTAAGTGGTTATGGAGGTCTCTATGGACTAAGTAATTTAAGTAGTTATGGTGGACTCTATGGGCTAAGTAATTATGGGGGGCTTTATGGTGGACTCTATGGGCTAAGTAGTTATGGAGGGCTTTATGGGGGACTCTATCGGCTAAATAACTTAGGATCATTAGGGTCATATGGAACGTCGGGCTTATATGGAACCGGGAGTTTGGGAAATTTGACAGATCTTCTGGGGTTATCCGGGTACACAAATTTAGAAATTGATTCAAATTATAATGATTTATTAACAAATAATGGGTTGGGAACTTTAGGACTACAATCTTTGCTTCTTTCAGCATTGTTCTCTTCTCCAACCCCGGCAGCTGATACTCTGGAGGAGACAGCTGCAGCAGAATTTTATTTGCCTTTATGGTAAGGAAAAATAACGGAGACGGTATGAAAGATTTAGTATAAAAGAAAGAGTCAGGGATTAGGTTGTAACTCCCCCCCAAAACTAGTCCCTGGTTCCAGAGGGGTTGCATCCAGATTTATGCATCCTGGGTTAAACACCGGATGCAACCCTTCGCAAGTAGTTTATCGGCAAAAAAGAGTAAAAGATTGATATGAGAAAAAGGAGATGACGCCTTTATGGGTTGGGTTCCGGCTTATACGGCGGCATTTATGGTTTAGGTGGCTTATGGCTTATATGGCTCAGGGAGTCTTTATGGATTAAATGGAATGTATGGATTGGGTTAAAAAAGAGAGAGTTTTTTTAAGAGTGGGGGGATTTTAAAAAAAGAAGTAATTTTAGATACCCTTCTTTTTACGTTCGCTCTAAAAAGTCTTTTTCTTTTGGGGTTGAAAGTGTAGGTTCTGTAGGTTATTGAACATTCCTTGATGATTTTATCCCAATGGAGAAAAATCTATGCGTAAAAAAGGTCTTGTTTTTTTTCTTTGCTGCTTTGTATGTAATTGCCTTACAATTTTTCCTTCTTATAGTTGGGCTCAAGTTGCTTACCTTCAAACGCCTATTCAGGTTTTACAGCCGCGCTATACTATTAATACAACAAGACCGACAAATATTCCTCAAGAGGTCCTGCTTAAATTTAAAAATAACCTTCCTAATACTCAGATTTTTGCTGTTTATGCTAAATATGGTCTCCAAGAGATTTCCTATAGTCCTTATTCAGGGATACGCAGGTGCTATGTATTAAGTGGGATCCCTTTGGTAATTATCTTAGATTTTCTTAAAGCCGAACCAACTGTTTTTTACGCTGAACCTAATTGGATAGGGGAAGTAAACTTAATACCAAATGATCTTTTTTTCACTTACCAATGGCACTTGGGAGCTATGAATATGAATTTAGCCTGGGATGTAAGTGTCGGTTCCGGAGTTATTGTGGCTGTGCTGGATACTGGTGTGGCGCATGAGAATTTCGATATATATGCATTAGCCCCGGATTTGGCAGGAACAAGTTTTGTCCCGGGATATGATTTTGTAAATGATGATCCCAATCCGGACGATGATGAAGGGCATGGAACGCATATTACCGGGACCATAGCTCAAACTACCAATAATCTTTTGGGTTGTGCAGGGGGCGCTTTTGGGGCTTCAATTATGCCTGTGAAGGTCATGGATAATAGTGGGAACGGAAACTTAACCGATATTGTTGATGGGATTTACTTTGCCGTGAATAATGGGGCCTATATCCTCAATTTGAGTCTTGGGTTCGGTGATAACCCATCACTAGCTTTAGAGGAAGCAGTAAATTACGCAGTAGATAATGGGTGTTTGGTAATTTGTTCAGCAGGCAATTACTCAACTGATCTTCCTAATTATCCGGCAGCCTATCCAGCCTCTATTGCCGTAAGTGGTGTTCGCTATGATCGTCTTTTGGGGGATTATTCAAACTATGGGACCTATATAGATCTTTGCGCTCCAGGGGGGGATTTGACTGTAGATCAAAATTTTGATGGCTATCCTGACGGGATTCTGCAGCAATCTCATGACGGCCAGGATTTTCAAAATTTCGGGTTTTTTTTAGGCAGAGGGACTTCCTGGGCAGCGGCCAATGTCAGTGCTGTGGCAGCCCTTGTTTTCTCAGCCGGAGGCGGTGCCTTAACCTCAGCTGATGTACGGTCCATTCTGGAAACCTCAGCTCAGGATTTGGGCACAATTGGATGGGATGAATATTACGGGTGGGGAGTGGTTGATGCTTTTGCTGCTGTTAATAAAGCAATAACAGTATCTTCTGCTCAGGTCCTGGGAAATCGTATCGCTTTGGCAAACGATTTTTTCCCCCTGGTTACTCCGGCAATTCAGCCCTTTTCTTTTACCCCTTCGGTTTGGGGGAATCAATTGAATTTCCTTTCATTGGCGCCTCTTTATTCAATGATTAACTTTAATGAAAGGGCCCAAAATTTTTCCCTTAATAAAAGTATAACCTCAGGGTTAAATCCTGTGGCAAAAATCTCCGGATTAGGGATTGAGCCTTTTTCCCCGGGAATTTTTGAATTATCCTTTTCTTACCCGGACTACTCTCAAACATCATATCTTTTTCCTTCTCTTTTTTCTTTTAATAATTATCCTTTAGAATTATGGGCATTAGGAAACATCTTCTTTCCTTTTTCAAACCCCTATTATAATTTTTATTAAGATAATTATCCCTTGTGCCGCTTTGTCGGCATGTGCGCTTCATTTTATTTATGCGGCTTATCAGCTTAATAGCTTAATTAAACCATGAGCATGTCAAAGTGAGAATTGCTGGGTCTTTAATTGTCTTAATTTGACCTCAAAGCCAATGTGGTGCTATGATGAGGGTATGAAGATAGATTTAAAAGCATTAAGTTTTGCTGAAATAAAAGAA
>JAUWIR010000495.1 GCA_030605265.1 Pseudomonadota bacterium
GCTAAAAAGGTAAGGCTTAAGGCAGGGGGACTGAACGGTTACACTTGAATGTACCTCTCAAAGAGCAACGGTCATTGGCTATGGGAAAATACAAAAAGATGAAAAGCATGAATTTCGATTTCCTTTACCACCCAGCTTAAGCGGAAGAAATGAAATGAGACGATTAACTGTTACACTGGCTTGGTTTAGACCTATCAACTCTGCAAATAGAAAATATAGAAAAGCAAACCTATCTATTGAGCCGCCAACGGATATTATTGGTATAAAAAGGATAAATGCAGATTGGCAACAGGTGAAAAATGGTACAGTACAACATGAAGTATTGGAAGGAAGTGAGGTGATTTCTTTTCAAGACGGTGATGTTATACAAATCCCTGTAGTATGCAGAGAAGATGCAGGAAACCTTGATGAGGAAGTTTTCTATGGACTGGCTGTAACACTGGAAACCGCTGAGGGTGTGGATCTGCCAATTTATGAAGAAATAAAAGACAGAATCCGTATTCCTATACAGGAACAAATTGAGTAATAATCCATTTTGATAAATTTTAAGATGGCAAATATAGACGGGCAGCAACTATATGAATTTGGAATCATCCTCTGATAATAGACATTTTGCTCACATAACCAGTTATCATCAGACTAACATGGATAAATAAAAGGCGGCTAAGGTTAATAAGGTTATTAATAAAGGTACGTGATATTATAAAACTGATAGAAAAGGATGGTTGGCATTTGATTGTAACTAAAGGGAGCCATCAACAATACAAACATTCATTTAAACCGGGGAGAGTTACAATCGCGGGACATCCAAATGATGATTTAGCATCCGAAACATTAAATAGTATTTTTAAACAAGCAAAACTAAAGGAGATAAAATAAAGTGCACCGCTTTCTTATTGTTATTGAAGAAGCAAATGGCAATTATTCAGCATATTCACCTGATTTACCTGGCTGCGTGGCTACTGGTGCTACCCATAAAGAAGTAGAAAAAAACATGTACGAAGCCATTGATATGCATATTCGTGGAATGAAAGAAGATGGTTTACCTATTCCGGAATCTCATTCATTTGCTGAGTATATAGCTATTCGGTAAAAAAAAAGATTTGTAAAATTGGGGTCATCCAACTCATCGATCTCTTTGGCAGCCGGCTATAGTAAAAAAAATTACTAAAAGTGATAAAAATGCCTTTATTTTCTTATTCTCTTTAAAAAACTCTCTTTTTAAAAAGCCTTGACAATAGGGCTTCTAAAGTTATAAAGTTGACCGATATTTCTTCTAAAATAGTCGATAATAATAAGGTATAAAAATAGTATTATTGGTAAACTCCATGCTTTGAAATAGGGGATCGATCCTGTTTTTAGAGCGAGAGAAAAAAGGAGCGGGTATGTTAAACAAAGAACTTGAGCAAACACTTGTTCTCATCAAACCAGACGCACTTAAAAACTCACTAACTGGTTATGTGCTTTCCATTCTTTCTGAATTTCATACAGGTTTGCGCTTTGCAGGAACAAAAATCGTTAACGTCCATAGAATGCTGGCCGAGGAGCACTATGCCGAGCATAGGGGAAAGGCCTTTTACTTGTCACTTCTGGATTACATCATGGGACTCATCCACTATCCTGATGAACCATGGAAACAAAGAGTAATTGCTCTTGTCTATCAAGGCCCTGATGCAGTAAAAAAGATCCGAGAAATTGCCGGCCCAACCAACCCTCTTGCAGCTCGGGAACAAAAACCAGGGTGTATCAGAGCCCTGGGGACATTAGTCCCAATCAAAGATGCTGCAGGGAAAATGCTTGCAGAGCGAATGGATAACCTCATTCATGCCTCTGCTTCAGATGAAGAAGCTGAACGAGAAATTAAACTATGGTTTAAGCCAAATGATATTCCGCCGTCTATGCATGCTTATCCAACTGAGGTGTGCGATGTTCATTATTCTTATAAGGACAACCGCCTTTACAAAGACCACATACCTGGAGGTATCTGCTTTCTCTCCCCGGGAGATGTAGCCTGGAAGTCTGATTTAGAGACATTGCGATTGCTTCAACAGGATCTTCAAGCAGATAATACCCTTGAAACAGTGGTGGCGAAATACGTCATCAATGTAAGACAGGAAAACTATTGCGGGTACTAAAATACTAAAGCCTTTTTACCTTTTCTAATGAAAAAATTTCCAGCATCCATCATTACGTTTTACACTTTTTAATTCACCGAGACTGAAAAGTAGGGCATGGTTCAAATTTGTTATTATGATTAAATTATCTCTCGCAAGGGCGCCCTTTTACCATTGGCACAAATCGTACAGGGAGGTCCCTAATTTTCTCCATCCCTTCAGCGGTTTTTTCAAGGATAATAAGATCTTGAAAACCAACGCCAAGGGGAAGAATCATTCGACCTCCCTCCTTTAGTTGACTGACTAATTCTTGGGGAATCTGTTCCGGAGCACAGGTGACAATTATAGCATCAAAAGGGCTATATTCAGGCCATCCTTTATAACCGTCGCCAGTCAATACCTTAACCTTTCCATATCCTTCAGCAGCCAGAGTTTCCCGTGCATGCTCGGCAAGCCCCGGAATGATCTCAACAGTGTAAACTTGAGCGCCCAACTCCGCCAAGACAGCCGACTGATACCCAGAGCCCGTGCCAATTTCAAGCACTTTCCGGTCAGGTTGCACTTCAATTTTTTGGGTCATATAGGCAACCATAAAAGGTTGTGAGATTGTTTGATTAAACCCTATTGGGCAGGGATAGTCTCCATAAGGATTAACAATAGTCAAATACTCTTGGGGGATAAATCGGTGACGGAAAACCCTACCCATAGCTTTGAGAATTTGATCATCCTTAATGCCATAGGATTGCAATTGCTTTAACATTACCTCTCTCTCTAATGCCCACATATTTTTTTCATCCCTAAAAAAAATCTTTGTTTTCTTTAAAGAAAACAAAGAGCAAACTTGATAAAAGTATTACTCCTCTAATGATAATAAATCCTTTTAGCGTTTTTCCCTTGATACTTACTTTAAAAAAAAGGGTATAGAGATATTATATCGAAGAAATAAAGAAAAAAAAATAGAATTTTATTTGAATATTCAGCGTTTTAATTTGCCTTTCACAAAGCCCGCAGTGTCGGCAATATTTCCAAAATCTATTGATTTAAAGTGTATTGGGAATACAGCTTAAAAAATTATCTTAAAAACTTTAGAGAGGTGAGGCTCTCACCTCACCTCTCTGTTGATTAATGATATATCGGCATTAATAAAGTCGATTAATTAATTATTTATCAAAAGCTTATCCGCAATTAATACAATAGAGCAGAGATAAAGCAAGAACTCCCATCATCATCATCGTCATCGTCATCATTCTCATTCTCTTCTATGCTTTGAGGATCGCCTTCTATGTAGCCCAACTTGACCCAATCTAATAACATACGCCCGGTAGTGCCATGACAATCATCGCAGGCAAGGGCTTTTTCTTTAGGAACAATAGAATGACTTATATTGAAATTCATATCTCGGGTGACTAAAGTAGCGCCAGGATAGTTAGGGTCCCCACTACTTGGGTAGGCCCTCATATCCTCTTGAGTAATAATGAAAAGAGTGGTGGCATCGGAAGGATCATCATCTCCAGCCGCCTTGACATGTCTTATCGGAATGGCCTCATCGAGATCTGCATTCTCTGCTTTTATAAACCAGCTTACACTGACTACATTAAAGGGATAAATCTTTGCTCCGGTTGCATTCTTTCGCTCTGCATAATCGAGAATGGGCATGGAGTAATGCTGCTCAGCAGAAGGGCCTTGGCCGTCATACCATTTATATTGCGGCGCCCATCCAGCCTGTTGCTTTTTCGTAACCGGCATATTGTTCTTAAACTTATCCCAATTGCGACTGAGCAGAGC
>JAUWIR010000092.1 GCA_030605265.1 Pseudomonadota bacterium
GAATACCCTCAAGGGCGCTTATAAATTTATTCCCGCAAATCCAATAACTTTCTTTCATAAACCAAGAGCTTTTTCCTCGTACTATTTTTTCTGCGGAAATATAAAACCGAATCAACTATTCCAAATTAAGCTTCATGACAGTAATGAAAAAATTCCTATTATTAATAAAAGGAAGTATCCTTCATTAAGAAATTACCTTCCTTCACAAACCCTTCAGATTTTGGCTACTTCGATTATTAAATCCTGAGAAATACCTTACAAAAAAAACACTTCAACCCTTCTTCACCATAACCTCTTATTCAAATAAAAATACAAAACCTTATTCAACATATAATTATTCGACATTTACTTCATTTATTTATTTAACATCGCTTATTTTGACATCCTTCATTTCTCAGTTTACACTTTTTTATTTCACCATGAAGAACATGAAGAGTTTTTTATTTCTTCATTTCCTTCATGCCCTTCATGGTAATTAAAAAAATAAAAAGTGATAAGTGTAAACTACTTTCCGTGGTGTATTAAAAATGCCAATTTAGCCTACTTTTTCTCTGCTATTATTGCTCGTATTATTTAGTAACGATATATTTTGAAGTAAATAATCCTTAAAATAATTTATTAAAGGGAGAGTAAAGATTAATTTAGGAAGTACAATATAAAATTTTCTTTTAAAAATCAATTCCTTAATGGAAACATATTTAATAAGGCCGTATTTTACTTCATCCACTATGGCGCAATAAGATATTAGGGAACATCCCAAACCAGCCTTAATACCTTGCTTGATAGCTTCAGTATTTCCCAATTGAGCGACAATCATGAGGGTATTGATATCAATACCCTCATGATTGAGCACCTTTTCAACAGTGTCTCTGGAACCCGAGCCCTCTTCTCTGATGAGTAAGGGCAGAGTTTGAAATTCCTTAATAGATATTGATGATTTACCGGCTAGGGGATGTGAGGGGGGAAGCGCCAAAACCATAGTATCATCAATAAGATCATCATAATGAAGTTGTTGTATCTTGCTTTTTTTTCCCACTACGCCAAGGTCAAAAGATCCATTAAGGACCTCATTAACTATTCCCTGAGTGTCACTTATATGAGAACTGATTTTCACCCGGGGGTTTTCCGTGGTGAATTTTTTTATGGTTGGTAATAATAAATAGGCCCCGGGGATATTGCTTGTGCCAAGTCGAATTTCCCCTCTTTTTAGATTCTGCAGATCATCAATAGCCATTTTTGCTTTCATCTCAAGACCAATCATCCTCCTGGCATATTTTAGTAAAGATTTCCCCGGTTTGGTAATAACAATCCGCCGCTTACCGAGTCGATCAAATAATCTTGTTTTCAATTCCTCTTCCAAGGCAAGAATATGACAACTTATTGACGGCTGACTCAAATGAAGCGCCTTGCCGGCTTGTGAAAAACTTTCTACTTCTGCAACCTTAATAAAGGTCTTTAATTGTTCAAGGGTCATAATAAATACAGCTGTTAAGCTGATAAGCCGTTAAGCTGATAAGTTGTTAAGTTGTTAAGTGATTTTGTTAAGTTGTTAAGTTGATGAGCCGCAGACTTATTTTTCTTTATAAAGGAAAAGAAGAAGCTCATCCCCTTCCTCTTTTACTTTTATGGTCCATCCCTCGTGCTCAGCCAACCTGCTGATATTATCACGAGAAGTACCTGTTTCCACAATCACTTCAAAATTTCCTGTGCCAAGCTCTTTCATTTTCTTTCTGGTTAAAACAACAGGTTGAGGGCAAGAAAGACCCCGTGCATCAATTTTTTCACCCATGATTAATCCTTTCAATTTTACTATAAACTCCTTCTCATAGTAAAGCCCATGGTAATACAGACGATTAAACCGACAATCACCGATGCCGGACCCCATAAAGCAACTCCTTTTGGTGTACTGGCAGTAGCAAAATTGTGGGCTATACCTGCCCCTGCCATCATCCCTAAAACAAATAAAGCAGCATCGCCATCTCCTTCCCCGGACATAAACAATTGCCTCCCCGGACAGCCGCCGGCCAGGGCAAAGGCAAGCCCGGCCAACACCATACTCCCAAAGTTCCATATATAGTTGCTATGAGCAATAGGTTGCCCGACAAATCCCGGCTGAAATTGTTTAAATATTATATTCGTCAGAAAGGCGCCGAAAACCAGAGCAATTACCCCGGATAAAAGATAGGTGTCGAAAAAGAGGATAAAATCACGAAAAGCGCCCATAGTACAAAATCTTGTCCTCTGAGCCAAAAACCCTATAGCGATAGCTGCTATGAGTGAGATGAATAGTGGCGCATGTTGTGCGCCAGGCCCTTTTTCACTGAGAAAGAGAGCGCCTGAGGGAAGCTTTGGAGAAAAAAATAAAAGCAGTAAGAAAGCAATCATAATAGAAGGAAAAAGAAAACCGACAAATTGGTTAGACTTGCTACTCCTTCCCAAATTATAGCCTGATTTTATAAATAGAACGCCAATCCAAACCCCGGCAATAAGCCCGGATAAACCGATAATGGCGTTCCCATCGCCTCCGGCCAGACGAAGCAGCGCCCGCCATGGACAACCAAGGAAAACAAGAGAGCCGATCATGGCAAAAACGCCAAGGATAAATCTGGCCATGGGAGCGGAACCGCCTCGTGCTTTAAATTCTCGAAATAATAAAGCAGCTAATAATGCACCAAGAACAAAACCAATAATTTCCGGTCTCATATATTGCACTACTGAAGCCCGATGAAATCCCAGTGCACCAATAATATCTCTTTCCATACAGGCAACACAGATACCCATATTCTTGGGGTTCCCCAATTTCTGCAGAATAGCCGCCACCACCCCAATAAAAAAACCAACAGAAATAATCCCTTTTTTTGTTGTGAAAAAATGTCCCATAAAATACCTTCCCTCCCTTTCCGATATAGAAACACAATAGATAGTTTTTAGTTTTTAAAAGTAAGACAGGATTAACAGGATTTAACAGGATTTTTCTTTTTCTTATCCCAATTAATCTTGTTAATCCTGTCTACTAAAAAAATATTCCAATAAGAAAATTATAAAATGCTATACAGGATTGTATTATTAATATTACTAATAGGTCAAATTATTTTTTTTAATGAAACTTGCTTTTTTATTTTTCTTATCAATGAAAGTAGCCATGAGTGGCTATTTTAAGGAGAACACACCGAAAAAGTATCATTACTTTACAATAAAGAAATGATTAATAACCTTTTACGATCCTATTATCATCATATCTGATCAAAAACCAATAATTATGACGGCACAAGAAATCATTAAAGAAATTCTCGAACTTTTTAAATCCCTTTTCGCACCAGCTGAATTGAGTTATATTCCACTCACACAGAACAGTTCAGATACTATCTACCAAGATCAAATAATCAAAGAAAATCAATCTTGCTTATTAGTAGAGCACCGGGAACAAATCTTCGGGATTTTGAAAATCAACGGATCAATAGAAAAAAAAATGCACTCAGCGTCTCTTTTTCAGGGGATAGCCAAGTTATTGGGAATAACCATTTCAAACCTTTGTATAGGTGAAGAGATAGAATTAACCAAAGATGCCTTGCAAAAGGAAAACAGTTTACTGAAAAAGAGCTTGCAGAAAAAAAATGATGAATTCAGGTTTATGGAGGAAAATTTAATCCGGGAAAAGAAAAAACGAAGACAAATTGTAGAATCCCTTGAGAAGGAAAAAAGAAGGAACATCTCCCTTCTCGGAAATCTGCAAAAATCTGAATCTATTGACCTATTAGCTGGTGGGATTGCTCATGATTTTAATAACCTGCTGGTGGCAATTTTAGGTGGCCTTTCTCTTCTAAAACTACAGAAGAACAACGATGAACAAGGCAATGACATAATCAGCAAAATAGAAAAAGCAACTATTCAGGCAAAGGAGCTGTCTCAACAGTTACTCAATTTTTCTACAAAAGGAACATTAATAAAAAAGCCTGCTTCTCTTCATGAAGTGATCTCGAATACTGCCTATTTTATTTTAAGGGGCTCTGAGGTGAAATGCGAATTATGTATCCCTGATAGTTTATGGCCGGTGGAAATTGATAAAGTAAAAATGAACCGGGTGATCGACAATCTGATTATTAATGCTGAGCAAGCTATGCCTAATGGAGGAATTATTACCATTGAGGCCCAAAATCATATTATTGAAGAAAAGAATACCTTATCCCTCACTAAAGGAAAATATGTAAAAAAGACCAGGGGGCCGGTATCCCGAGTGCAAATATTCCAAAAATCTTTAACCCCTATTTTACCACTAAAAAAGAGGGGAACGGGCTAGGCTTGGCTTTTTGCCATTCTATTATCAAACAACACGGGGGGGCAATCTTGGCACAATCCCAAAAAGGAAAAGGCACTTGTTTTTCTATTTTTTTGCCCAGCGCACATCAGGAACTTCTCATACCTGATGATGCAATAGAGGAGCAGTTCTTTTTTGGCCAAGGGAAAATATTGTTCATGGATGATGACAAAGCTGTTCGAGATATTGCTCAAAAAATCTTACTCTACTTAGGATATCAGGTTGAATTTGCAAAAAATGGTTCAGAAGCTATTGAACTATTTAAAAAAGCAATAAATTCCGGTAAATTTTTTGATGCTGTAATTCTTGATTTAACCATTCCGGGTGAAATGGGCGGTAAGGAAACCATAAGAAATCTGCTAAAAATTGACCCTGAGGTAAAAGCAATTATTTCAAGCGGATATTCTAATGATATTATAATGTCGGAATATAAGGCCTATGGTTTTAGTGGCACAGTGGCCAAGCCTTACGAAATTAAAGAACTGAGTAAGACCCTCTCAAAAGTAATAAGAGGATAAGAACACCATAATCCTCATTTTATTAATCTTTCTGTTTATACTGATCGAGGAGCGGCTTACCTGGCCGAACTTGATCCATATTATGTGGAGACCTAAATAAAAAAGTGTAAACGGGGAAATGGAGGATATACAAAATTGTTTATTATTTTCAACCAGATAAGAAGTAACAATTTTGTAACTAATAAAATTACATTTTTGAAATAATTACAATTTTGCTATAAATTCTTTCGATCTCCTAACCAAAGCATTCAAGGATAATCTTCGTTTCCTTAAAAAAAATCAGACAGTTACCCTTCAAAAAAAAAGTTTTCCAAAAGGCTTCCTAGTAGGTACGATTTATGCCTCCATAAAAAAATAAATCATAAAATTTTTTATCAGGGGGAAAATCAAATGAAGGCAATTAAAAAAAAGAGTTCATTAACCAATGAAAAAGGCTTTACTCTAATTGAACTGATGCTGGCCTTAGCTATCATTATCATTGCTGCTTTGGGAACAGCCAGCGTCCTTGTTCAGGTAGCCAAAAATATCGCTTTATCAAAAAACACCACTCTTGCTTCCAATCTTTGTCAATCAAAAATAGAAGAGGTGAAATCCTTTGGATATAATTTGGCCCTTAATAGCATTGAATATCATATTGATGCTGAAGGAAACTCCGGTGGTAATTTTATTCGTGTGGTCAGGGTCAGCAGTGGACCAATCGCTGAAACAAAATTAATTAGTGTTACAGTATACTGGCGAGATACTACCCAATTGAAAAGAGTACAAATGCCTACCATAATCGCCAACATAATATCTTAAAAGGGTATGGGTATGCTAAAGTATAAAAAAAATATCCTCCATCAGCAGTCCGGTTTCAGTGTTATTGAATTATTAGTAAGTACCATAGTTTTGTGTATTGCCATTTTAGCCATATTTAGCATGGTAAGCTCCCAAGACAAATCATTTAAAGCTGAAGATGATATCATGACCATGTCGCAAAACACTCGAAGCTCCCTTGAAATTCTTCTTCGAGAACTGCGGATGTCCGGATATAAATCGCTGGAAGACCAATTTCTTGAGGACCTCTCAGGTTACATCCCCAGTAACTATCTTCCTTCTGTCCCTACAAGTGTCTCTCTTTCCTCAAATGAATGCCCCATCATAACTGAAGGGGATGGAACAGCCCCTGATATGATCACCATTTTCACAGCTGATGTAAATGAATGTACTCTGCAAAGCGCCGCCGGCAGTGGAGCTGTCACTATCACCATTGATCCTAACAGCCGTGGGTATACAGGGAGTGAAAAATTTAAAGAAGATGATATTATCCGCATTGGTGACCATACCGAATTTGCCGTCATAACTGAAAAAGTTTCCGAAAATAAGTTTCACATAGATACTGATCCGTCTACTTCCGGAATTCAGGGACTTGCAGAAAATCATCCTCTTGGAGAAATTATCAGAGAAATAAACATTATAAGCTACACTGTTTTTAATGAAAAAAATGATCCTTCCTGCACATATCATGAAGAGGGCCACCCGGTCCTAAAAAGAAAGCATAATGAAGCGGATTTTGTTGAAATAGTGGAAGATATTGAAGATTTCCAAATCATTCCCCACTCACCTCCACGATATAAAATAAAATTGATCAGCCGGACCCCATCCAAAGGAAATTACATTGAGGGGTCTTCCGACCAATACAAGCGTATTGAAATTTTGGCTGATTTTCGTATGCGAAATTTCCTTGCCCCTGAGTGCCTGCCTCCACAAACCCCTACTATCAATTCGCTAACAGGCCTTGACTCTGCCTCTCCCTGCAACATTCAGGTAACCTGGACAGGAATAACCAAAGATATTGATGGAGAAGACTTCAGTTCAGAATGTTCTGTTACTGATTATATCGTTACCTATTCAAATACACCTGATACCCGCTTTTATACAGCCTATCCGGGAACAGCTACTGATTGTGAACTTGATATTAGCGCTATCTTACGAGACCCGAATAATACAACTTATTACATTAGTATATTAGCTGTAAATTGCAGTGGTCTGAGCGCTTATTCTACAGAGCTTACTATAGACGATACCAGTAACCCATCATCAATCACAGATTTAACGACTTCTGTTGCTGATCACGCCATAACTATTTCTTGGATAGGAAATCCTGAATGTGATGTTGCTGAGTATCGCCTTTACCGGAGTATGGATAGCGGAACAACTTACACTCTACTGACCAATGATTTTTTATTAGAGATCGGCTTCACCAAGACTTATACCTATATTGATGAAAACCTCACCTGTGGTACTTATTATTATCTGGTAAGGGCTTTTGACCTTACCTATGAAAGTGCAAATTCAAATATTTGCTATGAATCCATAATCGATAGCGATCCGCCGGCAAGCCCCACTGATTTTTCCTATTCCATATCAGGGACTGAAGCAACCCTGTATTGGACACCTTCAATTGATGATCCAATAAATTTAGGCCAGGGAGATGCTGATGTAGTTTCCTATACTGTTTACGGCTTAGCTGAAGAAAGCCAAACTGTCTTGGAAAATGCCCTTCCTGCAGGAAAATCCAGCGCTACCATTAACACGCAAGGATACACCAACCTGGGGATTTTGGCTATTGATCTTTGTGGCAATACCAGCCCCATGGCTACTCAACCAACTGATTGCCAATATAACATATCTGCCTCTATTGACCTTAGTGAAGGGGCGGAACTTTCCGATACAGTTTCTTTGAGCGGTTTTGCCGTCTCCTATGAAGCTGAGATTACTCGGATCGATTTGAGTATTGATCATGGCCTCTGGATTCCAGTAGAGGGGATAAGCTATTGGAATTATTCATGGGATACAACAACCGAAACAAATGGATCGCATATAGTAACAATAAGAGCTACTGATGCCTCAGGGTGTTTTGGATTCTGCTCTGTGACTGTAAATATCCAAAATGAAGAGGAGAGTGAAGATACTACTCCTCCTTTAATTGCCGATGTACTTCAAAACCCTATAAGCGATCCTATGCCTGCTGATCAGGAAGTAGAAATTCGCGTATCGGTAACTGATACTTCAGGTATTTTTGAGGTTCTCCTGAGCACCAATTTTGAGAACCTTACCATGATGGAGGACCCAAACAGCAGCAACACTTACTTTGGGTTTATTCCCGCCCACAAGGGTAATCCTGTTATGTATGAGATAACTGCACGAGACAATTCAGTTAATCATAATGAAGCAAAGAGTATCACCTATGATTATGAGCAATCTATTTTCTAAATATATAGAGTAATTTAATTATGAAAAAAATTAATGATTAGCAAAATGCCACTCTATATCGCTCAGCGAACATTTGCCAACCTTATAGGCAAAACTAAATTTGACTTTTATTAGATATGATCAACGTAAAAAAAGGAAAGGTTGTCATGAAAAAAAGATTTTTTGATTTTTATCAAGACACAAGAGGCATGGCCCTGCTATCCGCCATGACCATCTTAACCCTACTTTTCTTCATGGGCAATGCTTCCTTATTAAAGACTATTACTGAACACAAAATCAGCGTAAACCATAAACGGGGAATTCATGCTTTTTATGATTGCGAGGCAGGTATAGCTGAGGCAATAGCTCAAATTAAAAACGACACAGCCGTATTTGATCAAAATGGAGATCCTAATTGGCAGACAACGCAAAATTTGAGTCTTTTTAAATATCGGTATCATACCCTTTTTGATCCGAATACCCACCTTTATACCATAATATCAGAGGGAAAAGATCCCCTGCAAAAAGCCAATCGCCGTATTGTCGCTGAAGTAAGACGGCTCTTTCATGCTTCAGATATAAAATCTCCTGTATACTGTGGCTCGGGGAAAAATAAAGGTCACCCCAACTCCATAACCGGCGATTCGGTCTGTCCTACATGGGCTGATGATGGAGACCCCAACAACAATTATAGTGTCCCCTGCGTCTCTTCGCCAAATCCTTATGAAAGTAGCAAAAAACCCCTTGATATAGATTTGGCGAACCTCCAGACTTCTGCCTCAGCTACTTTAGAATACAATGGGGATGAAATAGATCTTGTAACAATGGCCAATTATTACAAAGACCTTCCACCGGATCGCACCAGTATTCCTGTAGCAACCACTGAAACCATTGGGAGCCCCACTGATACGAAAGTTGTCTATATTAATGGAAATCAGACTATTGCCGGGAAACTAACCGGATATGGAATATTAGTGGTTACAGGTGATCTCCATATCTCAGGCCAAATCAACTGGAACGGGGTGATTATTGTGTTAGGGAATAATGTTATTCAAACTGGTGGTGGCGCATCCAGTGAAATCCAGGTCACTGGCGCTGTGCTGACCCCTAATCATTTTGAGATCCGTGGTAATTCAGACATCCAATGGTGTGGAGATGTAGTGAGAAAAGTAATCAATGATGCGGGAGATCCACTGCATGTTGTCAGCTGGAGAGAGGAATAAACCATCTCTTAATCTTAATATAGTAATTCAGACAGGATTAACAGGATTCAACAGGATTTCTCTTTTTCTTATCCTGTCAGATCCTGTAAATCCTGTCTGAAAAAAATAGCTTTTTAAACTGCTAACCTTTCTAAAAAATTCTCCTCAAAAATACCGATCCTAAAAGAACATCATTAGAATTAGATTAAATAAAGTTATTAAACACCATTTCTAATTACTAAGAACGTAGAGTATTTAATATTCTCTCTGGAGGAAATTAAACAGCATGGTCAACGCCCTTATCTCCTCATGGCAAAAATATATTGAATTTGGTCTACGTCTTGCCCTAGTGAGCGCAACAGCTGCAGGATTGCTCGCCTATGTTTTCCGGACAACAGATCCCAAGATTAAAGAAAATCTGAAAATCGAAAAAGAAAAACAGCTAAAATTTGTTTTACCAGGCGCTTCTATATTGAAAAAAAAAGTGGTCAAGGGGAAAGAGTTTATCATTGGCTATACTGCCCAAGAACTGATAGGCATAGCCTGTGAAAAGGACCCTTCAGGATATGGGGGCCGGATTAAACTTTTAATTGGCATATCACCAAAGGGAAGGATATTGCGCTTAGCCATTCTCTTTGATAAAGAAACCCCGGGGTTGGGAAAAAAGATACATGAATACTGGTTCAGGCAGCAGTTCGTAGGAAAGAGGGCGGCACAGATTCAATTAACCAAAGATACTCCTCAAGGAACTATTGAGGCCATATCCTCAGCCACCATCTCATCACGTGCAGTAACCTCAGGAATACATCAAGCAGTTGAGGAAGTCCTGGAAGCTATGCCTCAGCTCATCCATTTTGAATCTTCTTTAAATACTCAGCAAACCAGTTACAATGATTTTCTTTCAAATTTCCTAACCCGAACAAGCCGGAACCAAAAAATTTCAACCTGTGCAATCAGATTTTTAGATTCACTAATAAAAAAAATATTTGACAGGATAACAGGATAACTATGATTTAAATCCAGTTAATCAAAAAAATTTACTACAATTTGAAGGCGGTTATATGGAATATAGAGCATTGACAGAACAAACAAATTATTGGGTGTGCATAAAGTGTTTATAATAAGATGGGATTTGTATTTATGAGAAATGTATGCTTATAGAATTGTATAAATGCGGCCTTAATGTGGAATCA
>JAUWIR010000481.1 GCA_030605265.1 Pseudomonadota bacterium
CCCAGGGCAATTGAATATTTTCCTGCAACACTTCGTGTTGACCGGCAAGGTATAAATAGGAAGGAAGAAGGGGTAATTTGGAAAAACCCCCCTCTGATACTAATTGAGGCACCTCAAATATGTGAATGTTCTCATCAGTATTGGCTGTATTAAGGTAGGCCACTACACAATTGGTGGTCCCAAGATCAATACCTACAATAAAAGAAGTCTTCATATCTATCTATATTATCAATAAGTAATACCAACCTTTTGGCTCACTTGTTTCATTGTTTCCACAGCAATGGTGCGCGCTTTTTCCGCTCCCTCTTTTAAAATTTCTCGCACCTTGTCTTTATTTTCCATTAACTCCTTTTTCTTTTCCCTATAAGGAGCAAAATATTCCCAGATATCTTCCAATAACTGCTTTTTCACTTCACCATAGCCGAGGCCGCCCGCCAGATACTTTTTCCGCAATCCGTCGATTTCCTCTTGTTGATGAAATAAATTATATAAGGCAAAAAGATTACAATTATCAGGGTCTTTTGGTTCTTCTACTGTTTTTGAATCAGTAACAATACTCATCACTTTTTTCTTTAACTGTTTTTTTTCAGTAAATATTTCAATGGTATTATTATATGATTTGGACATCTTCTGCCCGTCAATCCCCGGTACTACGGCAACATCCTCGTTTATTTCAGGCTCAGGAATTTGAAAAACCTGCCCGTATTCATTATTAAACTTAAGGGCAATGTCCCGAGAAACCTCCAGGTGCTGTTTCTGGTCCTTTCCTACCGGTACTTTCTCTGATTGATACAAAAGAATATCAGCAGCCATTAATACCGGATAGATAAATAATCCTGAGTGGGGGCTTATCCCTTTGGCTACTTTATCTTTAAAGGAATGGCATCGCTCCAACAATCCCAAAGGGGTAAAATTCGTTAATATCCAGGTAAGTAAACTGACTTCTTTTACATCAGATTGCACCCAGAAAGTACACCTTTCAGGATCTAATCCCAAAGCAATAAAGGTAGTGGCCGCATCAAGGGTTTGTTCAGCTAAATACTGCCCATCAGAGACTGTGGTCATGGCGTGCAAATTGGCAATAAAACAGAAAAGCTCATGGTTTTCCTGGTATTCAATCATTTTTCTCATCATGCCAAAATAGTTACCAAGATGAAAAGCGCCGGAGGGTTGAATCCCTGATAAGATCCGCATGGTTTTTCTTACTCCTTTTTCATTTTTTAAATAAACTTCAAAAATTTATTCCGTTTACGGGTTCATAGGTTCAGGGTTCAGAGTTCAGAACCTGTGAACGCTTAAATTTTATCATCCTTCTCACAGATCTACGATTACATGTAATTATACCAAAAAAAAGAATGAAGCACAAAAGAGGTTTTTAGCAGCAATTCTATTTATGAAACCTATGTCTTAAGAAAAATATAATTTACCTCAAGACTACCAAGTGTTTCTTCTGTTCTCTCTGCGTTCTCTGCGTCCTCTGCGGTGAAAAATTGTTATCTTGATCCAAATCATGTCAAAGTAAGAATTGCCGGGTTTTTAGAACATCTAAAGCGGCTATGCACTTAAAGGGGTCATTTCTCTTCTTGATAGGGCTTTCGTATGGTAAATTCCAACCTCCAACGATTTTCACTGTCTCTGGCAACAAACCACAATTCCAAAGTCCCTATCTCGGTCAGGTGTGCATGCAAGCGAACCGGGACTGTTGTCCCTTCCTGCCCTTCAAGAGTTAAAGAGGTTTCAAGAGAGTTTATCTCTTCAATGTCTTCCTGCCAATTAGCAATAAGGTCCCCTATCTGGTCTTTTCGCCTGGTAGAGGAATCAAAAAAACGAAATTCAACCGACTCTCCCACAACTAAGCCAAATTCCTGCCCCGGGATTTCCACCTCTGTTCCCTCCTCAAGCCCAAAAGGAACAACGCATAACACTTTTATAGGCGGAGCAAATCCGGGAACGGAAGGCATTGAGGTTTCAATACCCAAATAGTAAGATCTTGCTGCGCCTCCCCGTATTCTTATTCCCTGCCCCTGTCGAGCAAGCCCATAAGAGGACGCTCCATGAGCCACTGCTAAATCAAGGTCTGTTTCCTGCAATATAGTAAGGGGTTTGCCCCCTTCTGCTGTGATCCACTGATTTAAAATTGATACCAACCGATCCTGAAGGAGTTTGGCCTTAAGGACACCGCCATTAAAAAGAATGGCTGTTGGATGAATAAATTTTTTCCCTGTATTCATCTCTCGAAGTTTAGGAAACTGGGTCAAGGCTTGGGTTTGCGAACCCAGAAAACGGGCAATATGTTTGGAAATAGCCGCATCTGAAGCATAGGGCAGGCCCCATTCCTGCAATCCCAAGGTCCTTTGCATCTTCGGGCTGTCCTCGGCCTGACATTCAGGGAAAAACCCTTCTAAAAGGACCGATTCCACCATTTGCCGATTTAATTGAGTGGTAAGAGTCCCTCCGATTAAACTGCTTCCTCTGCCGGGAATAGTTATGGAATATTCCTGACAGTCGGGATCATTCAGAATGGTTTCCTTAGCCATTCGGCAATTTTGCCACAAGACCCTATTCTGCCAGGTATCAAGGTCTAATGTTCCTTCTTCTTTCATCCTGTTTTGAAGGGTTACTGCCAAGGCCAAATCCATATTATCACCACCCAGCAAAATATGCTCCCCTACAGCCACACGATTTAAAACAAGGTTCCCTTCCTCTTCACTTACGGCAATCAGGCTTAAATCAGTTGTACCGCCGCCAATATCACAAACGAGAATTAGATCCCCTACCTTGACAGTATCTCTCCATTGCTCATTTAGATAAAGCCAGGAGTAAAAGGCAGCTTGAGGCTCTTCTAAGAGGACACTATTTTCCAAACCAGCCATCTGAGCTGCTTCAACAGTTAATTCACGGGCCACGGCATCAAAAGAAGCAGGTACAGTGAGAAAAACCTGCTGATTTTCAAGGAAATTTTCTTTATCATCATCCTGGCCCATTAAATAATTCCAAGCTTCCCGGAGATGATCAAGATATCGTCTGGCAGCCTCTAAAGGTGAAACCTTTTCAACCTCCTCCGGACTTGCCCACGGCAAGATAGGCGCTTTACGATCCACCCCTGCATGACAGAGCCATGATTTAGCTGAGGACACAAGACGCTGAGGGACTTCAGCGCCTCGATTTCTGGCTAATTCTCCAACTGCGTATTTTCTGTTCTCATCCCATGGTAAAGCCAGGCTCCCTTCCGGTAAATCATATTGGCCTGCCAAGTATAAAAATGAAGGGAGCAAATTTTTATTCTCTACGGACCCCTCATGCACTAACTGAGGAATAGTTAAGTAATGGACCTCATACTTTCCTTCTTTCTTTGGAGTTTCCCGTAAATCAACATAACTTAGCGCACAGTTTGTCGTGCCTAAATCAATACCTACCAAATAATTGGTTTTTTCATTTCTCATTTTTCACTTTTCATTTCTTAAGGTTGTTTCTCTATTTCAATTACTTAAGCTATTGTTTTCAATCATTCCTCTTCAGGTGGTTTGGAAATTTCCACTTCAGCAGGCGCTATCACCGAAGGGTCTTGCCCCTTTGGTATTTCAGGAAAATTGCTTTTTTCAGCTCTCCATCCATGATGCTTTAAAACACCGGTAAAAGGGGGGTCACCTACCACATGTCCGCTGAGTTTTACTACTGAAGGATCAAAGTCCTTTTCAATAGTTATGGCGCTTCCCTCATCTTCTTTTTGGATTAATTCTATTTCAAAGATTTCTTCCAAAGCCTTTTTGCATCCATTGTGTACAGTTCGCACTGCAGCCCCAATTTGAGCATCAGAATACCGGGCAATATCTTCTTGCAGAAAATCCACTAATCGTCCATCCCTTTGTAAAATAGTAAGTAACTGTATTCCCTCAGAAGGTCCTTGGCACAGAATATTGCGGATTTTTTCCGCTTTCTCTTTATTTTTTAATATAGAAAAAAAACTTCTAAACGCGAGGCCCAGTCGCCCCATCACGATCCTCCTTCTTTAGGCAATTATTATTCGGCAG
>JAUWIR010000043.1 GCA_030605265.1 Pseudomonadota bacterium
ATAATATGAATAAAAAAACTGTCTATTTGTGTCGGCATCTTCAACGTATTGATCAAAGGTTGGGCAAAATCAAGAAGCTGGATTCGCTACTCATCCGATGGCGTCTTCTTTTTTTTCTTCTCTGTTTCATTTTTGTCCTTTTATCAATCTTTCACTCACCTCTTCGAAATGCATGGTTTTTTTTGACCTTTGTTTTTTTAGGAGGGTTTGTGGTTTTAGTGATCTATCATTCCGGGTTGAAAAAAAAAGAACTTCGATGGGGGATATATCGAACTATTAAGGAGCTTAATTTAGACAGAGGGCAACTTGATTGGGGCCGGATTCCGCAAAAAGAGTATACTGTTTTTGCTGACCATCCTTATGCTTATGATCTGGATATTATAGGCAAGAAATCACTCATGCAGCTTCTCGATACCACTGTATCCTCTCGGGGGAGCAAATTTTTGTTGGACTGGTTGCTCTATCCCTTGATGGATCTTGATGAATTGACTAAGCGGCAGAAATTAGTCACAGAATTAAAGAAACGTTCACTTTTCAGAGATCGATTAGCTCTAGAGGCCTTATATGTGTCTGAGAGAGAAATCAATGGGCAAAAGATTTTAGCCCGATTACAAACATCCCTTCCCTCATGGATACCTAAATTGTCAATCTGGGAAATAATTTTGTTGGTAGCCGTGGGTTTGTTTTTGGGAGGGTGGTATTGGTTTTCCCTGCCCCCTTTTTGGTGGGGAATTTTCTACTTTATTTATATTTTGATTTTTTTTCTTTCTTTACCCTATTTGAGCCCTGTATTCCACCGCTCTATCTCTTTGCAATTAGAATTAAAAAAGCTTCAGGCTATTTTTTCCCATTTAGAAAAGAGCATCTCGTCAAAAGCCCCGGAATTAAAAAAGTGCTGTGCTGTTTTCCAAAATAAGGCCAATCGACCCTCCTCCTATTTGAGAAAAATTTCCCGGGTTTGCGATGCTTTGAGTATCCAGGCAAATGGCCTTGTTCATCTGGGAGTAAATCTTTTTTTTCCATGGGATTTCCTTTTTGTTTGTTATTGGGAAAAGGTTCGAGGTCAAATGATTGAGGCTTTGCCGATTTGGCTTGAATGTCTGGGAAAAGTTGAGGCTGCCTGCGCGTTGGCTAATTTTGCCGACAATAACAGGCACTTTACTTTTCCGCTAATTACTAATGGTCCTGCTGATATTGGCCTCACAGCCAAGGACCTCAGCCATCCTTTAATCCCTACAAAGGAGCGCAAATTAAATCATTTTGAGCTGAAAGGGCTTGGAACATTAGCACTTATTACAGGCTCGAATATGTCCGGGAAGAGTACTTTTTTGAAAACAGTGGGAATAAATTTGTGTTTAGCTCAAGCAGGAGGGGTTGTCTGCAGTACTTTTTTCCAATCATCATGGTTTCGTATTTACAGCTGTATTCGGATAGATGATTCTCTTACAGAAGGGCTTTCTTATTTTTATGCAGAAGTAAAGCGGTTAATGAAAATATTTCAGGCTGCAGAGGATAATCATGCTTCACCTGTTTTTGCCCTTGTTGATGAAATTTTTAAAGGAACAAATAATCGAGAGCGAATTATTGGAAGCACTTATTATCTTCGATCCTTAAGGAAGAAAAATCTCCTAGGGTTAATTACCACCCATGATTTGGAGGTCACTCACATAAGTAAGGAAGGAAAAAATATACATAATTATCATTTTCAGGAAACAATAGAAAATAGGAAAATGAAATTTGATTACCGCCTTCGGCCGGGAATATGCCCAACAACAAATGCCTTACAAATATTACGCTTAGAAGGAATGCCCATCCCCGACTCTGAAGATAAATAGAGATTAAATGGCGGGATTTCAGCCTTCATCCTTCATAATTCATCCTTTATTAACTAATTTATTCAACTTCTCTTTTCCAATAGACTCGAGCTATTTTATTTTGCTGCCCAAACTGATATTTAATTTGTCCTGAGTGAGCTTTGTATATTTCTCTTCCAAGATGCTGAGCTAGTTTTTCATCTGTTGTGGTTATTGTCCAGCATTCATCATTTTTGATTATCTGCATAATTCTTTGCAAAGGATTTTTCCCTTTGGCACGATTGGCTTCATTTTGAATAATGTGTGATATTTCTTCATTGTGCTGTTGTAAATATTTTTTTCCTTGCAAGATAAGGTATCCTTCCGGATAGTTGTCTTTTATTTTTTGGCAGGCTGGGCATAGGATGAGGGGGATTTGAGAAATATTTTTTAAATTTTCATTCCAGGTCCAGCGCTTTTTTTGATAGATAAGGCCGCAGGTTTTACATTTGGCTATTTTGCGGCCCTCATCAGAAAGGTATGGATCATTGACGGAACTAAATTTTTTTACCGGATCTGTCTTCCAGGCATAGGATCTTTCTTGAATCATTTTTTTTTACTCCTTTCTTCAATCCCTTCTTTTTAATAAAAAAATCTTCCTTCGATATTATGGTTTATTTTTCCACCACTTATCTCTTTTCCCAGTATAAGTTATCGGAAGGTTGCTTGCAAGGTATTTAATTGAAAAATATGAATTGATTAATACCCTGCCGATTGCCGATAACATAAATAAATTAAGCCAAAAAAATTACAACATTTCATATGAAGGTAAATTATTTCAACTAATGCAATTAGCATTTAAAATATTTGACAGGATAACAGGATAAACATGATTTAAATCCAGATAAAGTTATTGCTGATATTATTGTGAATGATACGATTATTTTGGAGTTAAAGTCTGTAAGAAGAATTATTAAAGCGCATGAAGTACAATTAGTTAATTACCTTGTGGCAACGAGAAAACCAAAAATTATCTTATCAATCCTGTTATCCTGTCAAAAAAAATTGCACAGAGTGAATTATTTCAAAGCGGAGGTTTGGAAAGATGAAGGACATTGTTATGTTGGCGGTTGGGGATAATCCGGCTAAAGAGGACCTGAAGTTTATCCTGAAGGAGTTTGATCTTGAGATACGTGAAGAAACTCATGGTCCTCAGGCTATTCGGGATATTGTTACTTTTTGTCCGGGCTTAATTATTGTTGATGATGCCTTAGCTTACTTGCATGGATATCAATTTAGTCGGCTATTAAAATATGGGCTTCATATTGGAACTCCCATAATTTTACTTATCTCCTCACAACAGAAACCGGATCGTTTTTGGGGCACCTCCTGTGGGGCGGATTACTGTTTTTCAAAGCCTTTAAAAGCAGAAGATTTAAAGGGTATTGTTCATAAAGCCCTTGGCCAACAAAAAAAGAGAAGGTTTTTCTTTCAATCTCCCATTATTGGTCAACATACCAGTGACCTCGACATCCTGAAGATGGCCAATGATCTTTTGGACAGGAACCTTTTTCAGGAGAAATTATTGACTGAGATAAGCTCTATGAATCGTCAGGTAGATTCCGTGCAGGGTCTTGTATCAGTGATTATGTCAATTATCGGCTCTTTATTTTCTTTTCGAAGTGCGGCGGTCTTACTTTATTATGATGCCAAAGCCGAACTTATGGTCTCCTTAATGCAAGGGGTAGGGCAGGGCAGACTTGATTCTTTGTATAACTCATTGCTTTCCTATGTAAAACGAGAAGAGGGGCTGAATTTATCGTTGGATGACATCCCTCTGACTATTTTGGGTCCGGCACAGCCGGATAAGCTGGCTGATTATGATAAAGTTGATGATGAGGATGTTTCTGTCTTTTTTGGGGATAGCTTGCCAAGCATGCTTTGTTATATAGCCTTTGACGGCCTGGACCTTAAAGCCCTCCCGGAACAAGAAGCTCGAACCTTTCATCTTATCCTGCGCCAAGCAATGGAAACGTGGGAAGAAAAAATAATTTTTGAAAAGTCCATTCCTTTTTCCATTATAGATACTATAAATCGAGATGCTATAAATCAATCCTTTTTTCTCAAGATCCTTGCCCAAAATATGGAACAATCCAGAAGGTTTGATTTCCCTCTTTCCTTAGCTGTTTTAGATTTAGAAAATTATCCGAAGATTATAGAGTCTCGAAAAAAAGAAGGCTTCTATTTGAGGCAAAAAATCCATCAATCTTTTTTGAATGCCATTAGAAAAATGGATGTAATTGCTAAAATTGGTAAAAACAGATTTGCCTTAGTCCTTTTAAAGGCCAATACTGAACAGGCTAAATGTGTCTATCATAGAGTTAAAACAGTGCTTGAGGAGGTAACTGTATCTGATGAGCCTCTTCAGATTAAAGGAGGGATCTGGCCCTATTCCCTTTCCTATGGCTTGGATGCAAAGGAATTTTTATCACAAGCCGTCAGTAATTTTTTTTTGCCTCAAGATATTCTTATAAAGGACCCATCAAAAGAGCAAGAGGTCCCAATAGAGGAAGAGAAATTGTCATTAGATGAGCGGCAAAAAGAGGCCGTAGTTGTGGTTGAGGATGAAAATGGCCAATAATAGTAAGGATAAGTCCCAAGAGAATACTAAGAATAAAAAATTTAGAATTGGTGAAATCTTAGTAAATCAGGGGTATATCACTACCGAAGAACTGCAACAGGCCCTGGCTGTTCAAAAGGAACAGAAGATTTATAAGCCCCTTGGGCAAATATGTGTTGATTTAAAGTTCATTTCCAGTATTGACCTCTCAAAAATTTTGCGTAAACATCAAAAGCACATGTACCTGGGAGAATTATTGGTCAATATGGGGCTGATTAATCAAGATCAGTTAGAGGAGGGCTTGCGGAAACAGAAACAAGAGAAAAAACGTCTGGGAGAATTGCTCATTGAATGCGGCTATCTCACGGAAAATCAACTGGCCAAATCCTTAAGTATGCAATTAGGTATCCCCAGTATCACCCCTGATATTAACTTAATAGATCGAACCTTACCTTTGCGTTTTAGCGAGGCCTTTTTACGTCGTCAGGAAGCAGTGCCTGCTTTTGAGAAAGATAACCTTTTAACGCTTATTATGGCTGATCCCTTATCTGATAGCATTATTAATGATTTTAAGAAATATTTTAATGTGGAAATTGAGACTGCCATTGCCACCCGATCTGAAATACATCATCTCCTTGACGCTATTTTTAATAAAATTGAGTATGGACTAAAAGCGGTTGATTCAAATGATGGTAAGGATTTAATTATTGGCAAAGAGAATTATGGCAAAGATACCAAAGATGGTATTGTTAAAATAGTCAATTATATCATTTCCTGTGCCATAGCTGAAGGGGCAAGTGATATCCACATCGAACCTCAGTCATATAACTTGCGGGTGAGATACCGTATTGATGGAGTATTACAGCATAAAACCGATCTGCCCAAGCAAATGTCTCCTTCAATAGTCACCAGGATAAAAGTTATGGGCAGTATGAATATTGCCGAACACCGCAAGCACCAGGACGGCAGGATTGAGGCAAGAATATTGGATAATGATATTGATTTGCGGGTTTCTGTTTATGCGGCAGCCTATGGAGAAAACATTGTTATTAGGATATTGAAACGGCGCACTAATTTAATAGATATGAACAAACTGGGTTTTTCCCCCATCCACATGAAACGTTTTAAAAAAATCCTTGATGCTCCAACAGGCATTATCTTAGTATGCGGTCCAACAGGAAGCGGGAAAACAACAACTCTTTATGCTTCGATTAATCATTTAAATCAGATGGAAAAAAAAATTATTACTGTTGAGGATCCTGTGGAATATACTATGGACGGAGTTGTTCAGGGACAATTAAATACAAAGGTGGGCATGAATTACTCGGAATTTATTGCTGCTATGATGCGACAGGACCCTGATGTTATTATGATAGGAGAGATCCGCGATAATATTGGCGCTGAAGCAACTATTCAGGCAGCCTTAACCGGGCATAAGGCTTTTAGTACTTTCCATACTGAGGATTCTACCGGCGCCCTTCTGCGTCTTATGGATATGGGCATTGAAACCTTTTTAATTTCCTCAACTGTGGTCTCAGTGGTAGCTCAAAGACTTATTCGCACAAATTGTGAACAATGCAAAGAACCCTATACCCCGGATGAATCCATCTTTGATTCCTTTGGAATTAAAGATGTCGATGTATCAAAATACGCTTTTTATCGCGGAAGAGGATGTGAACTTTGCCATAATACAGGGTATAAGGGGAGAATTGGTATTCATGAAATCCTTTTAGTGAATGATCATATTCGAGATGCCATTTTAAATAGAAGAATTTCCAGTGAAATACGCAGAATTGCCAGAGAATCTGCGGGTATGATCACTATGAGGGAAGACGGTTTTTACAAAGCGACCAAAGGGATCACTACTCTAGAGGAAGTCCTCCGAGTTGTTTTTTATTCTGATGCTGAGCAGAGTACTCCACGATCTGCTGATGAGATTATCCGCCATATCAATGGTGAAGAAATAGATTTTAACTATCAACCTGAGGAAGGACCCACAACTGCTCCATCAGTCAATATTTCCTTGCAGGTATCAGAAAAAGAAGGGGGAATTACCGGCCCTGTATCAATTCCTGAAAATCAGCTTCAATCCGGCATAGCACAAGCATCAGGCCCATCTGTCTCTCATCAGGAGGTAACGGCTGTATCATCATCAGGCCCATTTGCTTCTCATCAAGAAATAACTGCTGTATCATCTCCGGGGCCCGGCCAAAAGCCGCCAACCAGTGTGAATACTTTTACCAATGCAGGAATGCACAGGGATAACTCTGGTACTGTAATGGTTTCTTCTAAAAAGGAGATTACTGAAAAATCAAAACCTCATAGGAAAAATGATAATAAGGCCAAGATGCTTGGTGAAGTTTATCGTATCCGTTTTGAGTCTGATACCATCACCATGGAACAGAATCGTATTCATGAGTTATTTCAAAGGTATTGTACTTTACAAAAAGAATTTGGGGAAGAACTATCAGAGGATTTACTTTTAGATTTTATTGATTTTATTGTCTACCATACCAGTTTATCTCAAGTAAAATATGGGGCAATGTTTGTTGAGTTTTTCTTAAAAGTAGTTGAGGAAAAACCCAAAATATTCATGCAGTATCAGACTGATCGACGCAGTGATTCATCATATATCAACAGAGTACGCGGAAAACGTTTACTGGAATTTATGGTTTGAGGTTTGCTTATGTCTATTGATGATAAAAAGAAAGTTGATAAGGAGTCGATGCTTTTAAGCTTTTTTACAGATACTCAGGAAAAGGTATTTACTGAAGAAAGTTTTGAAAGGGCAAAGAAAAGAAAAACTGATATGAGTATTGATCATCTGATGAAACCGCATCCCACCTTAGTTCCTCGGACCAGTGAAAAGGCTGTTTTTGCCACCTGTACCCTGGAGATAAGTTTTGAAGAATTTTTAAAATCTCGAAAAGGGAAAGAGGAGTAATTTTGGCATTCCTTTGTTTCTCAGTTTACACTTTTTTATTTCACCATGAAGAACATGAAGAGCATGAAGATTTTTTTATTCCTTCATGCTCTTCATGGTAGTTAACCCTACAACGACATTTAAATATTAATTTTTTGGCCTAAGCATTTTTTCTTTCTATAAGACTGAGGGTTTTTGGGCTGTTAAAAAGGGTGCGTAGAACATACAGATATCACTTTACAGATAAAGGACGATTGTTAATCATTTTGTCGATCAAATTAAGAACTATGGCTGTAATTCCCATCCTTAATTTTTTAGTTAATTATTTGAAATTATTTGAAATATAAAGCTGCTTAAAATTTTTTGCACAAAAAAAAGAATATTGTTAATACAGGCTCTTTACAGCTTTTCAGTAATTGGACATTCAGTTTCTTGATTTAATAGGGATTTTGAGTTAATTTGAATGTCCAATTTTATTGTCAATAAAATTAATAAGTTATAACAATATTGTTGATAGTATGTTAGGAGCCTGTTATAATAAAAGACCTGGCCCCTAAAGCTGCTACACTATTTCCTAAATAATTACAGAAGCAATAATACATTAGCTTAAGAGCATATTGAGAAATACTACTTAAATTCCATAATGCTTTTTCAGTAAAAGGATTATCTCAATTCCAAATTTAATTTGGAAAGATGTCTAAAGGAGAATTCAAAAGTTGATCCTAACGATTTAAGGTGGCAACTCTTGCATTTAAAGAGAGCTAGTCAATAGTGGAGGTTTGACCCCAACTTTCACAAAAAATAATGAACTAATCGGCTATGCGGAGGCTTCCCCCCACTTCTCATACTAATCCTCATGCGGGGGCCACAAGGAGCGGTTCTAAATCCTTGTCTTTTTTTACACGGATATTATTGAATAGAACAAAGGAAGGGGATACTGTTTTTGACCCTTTTTCTGGAGTTGCATCTACAGCAGTAGCCGCAATGTTGAATAATAGAAGATATATAGGCTGTGAATTGGATAAAGTTGTTTTTGAGCATGGAAATAAAAGGCTGGATGATATAAATCATCTTAAAATTTATAGAAATATTTTTCCTTTTAAGATGAAAAAAGGTATGATTACAGATGGTAATTTGAAATAAGGAGGAGAGCTTCAAAACTACCCTCAATATAGTCTTTGAAATATGTCCCCTAGTCATGCCATTTCAATATAGATCTATTAATTCATACTTTATGAGATTGATTTGAAATCACTTCTCAGGTCTATCTATAAATTTGCATGGAAAACCCTTAAATATGCAAGGGATGCATGGATTATTTCCATTCATTCCATGCAAAAAGTGCATGGAAGATATTTTACCTACCTTACCTCATAAGCCTATAATGAAAACTTTTGATACCAGTATCTCCTTTATATATAAAGCCTTCACTAAATAGCAAACCTTTATTTCAAGTCTTTCCTCAAATATGGCATGAAACTGGCAATATAGAATCATACAAATTCAACATATTTGTTTCATCTTTTCGAAACATCTTTTACTCTGACAAACCGGAAAATAAAAGATGTATTCATTTAATCTTAATCAAAAGGAGGTTTAAAAATGTTAACTCAATTATCTACTCGACAACGTATATCGAAAAGATATACTATATTAACAACTTTGGCTTTTTTTATTCTATTTAGTGGATGTGCAGGGAAAAAAATAAGAACGGTCGGATTTGAAGAAGTAAAAGCTCCTTTGTGGGTAACAGAAGGAAGCGGCGCATTTGAGAATGAAGGCAAAAAAATCTTCTATGGTGTCGGATCAGCAACAGGGATACAAAAATTATTCCCTTCTTCGCACCACATCTGAAAATCGATCAAGAAATGAAGTAGCTAAAATATTTGAAGTATATACAGCATCTCTTATGACAGATTACGCTTCTTCTACAACAGCCGAAGATTTTGATTCGTCAAGTGAAGAGCAACATGTAGAACAAGCAATTAAAGCTACTGTAGCTGTCACTTTATCTGGTGTTGAAATTGTTGACCACTGGGAGCATCCAACTAAGGGTATAATCTTTTCCTTGGCAAGACTTGATCTTGATGAGTTTGGGCAAAACATTGATAGACTGAAGAATATAAACTCAAAGGTAAAAGAATATGTAAAAGAAAACGCTGAAAGGTTGCATGAGAAATTAATGAAAGAGGAAAAACGGCTAAAAGAAGAACGAAATAGTTAAGTTAAACGCTATATTATTGATAAAACTAAAACTAATGAAAATAGGTTCAGTGAGGAGTAACAGGTTAATGGTGAACATAGGCGCATGGACAAATATTAGAAAATTGCATATCTATCATTTAGATCCCTGCATTTTCATCTACCCTCTTCTGCTGATACTCTTCGTTTCACCTATTGGATGCCATCAAAGAATACAAGATATGAAACAAATCTCTGTACAAAAAATGGCTCCATCATGGGTTACTAAGCGTAAAGATGCAAGATACCCAAATACCTTTTACCTACTTGGCATTGGCGTATCAGAAAAGGATAGAGCTTCAGCTGATGAGAGCGCACAGGTAGATCTTGTCAAACAGATAGGTATGGAATTGTCAGGGGAAGAGACATCTTTTCAACTTGAGGCAAGTGAAAATAATACTAAACATTCCAAGATTACTCAGGAATCGAAAATAGAATCAACTATAAAAACAAAGATAGAAGCAAAGATAGCTGGATTAACCATAAGCGAAAGATGGTATGACGAAAATAACAAAAAATTCTATTCCTTAGCTACTTTGAATAGAGACATTGCCTCAAAAGCTCTAAAATCCGAAATCATTAATAAAAAAGAGAGCGTAGATAACCTTTATTCATCAGCTTTGGATTATGAAAAAGATAAAGAATTTGTCAAAGCTTTGATTAATTACAAAGAAGCTTACATTGAAAAAGTTGCTCTTGATAACCTTCTACAGAAATATCTCGTTATTAAAAAGAAAAGTATTGAATCCGCTGACCAAGAATTAGAACTAAAGATAAAAAATAGGGCCGTATCAACATCCGAAATTAAGAAAAAGATGGATACTCTTATCTCAAGGATAAAGATTATTACTGTAAACGGAAATAATCAAAAAGGTCTTCCAGCAAATCCATTATCTAAGGAGCTTGTGGTCAAAGTAGTTATTGATAAAGAATATCCGGTAGCTGATGTTCCGGTGGAATTTACATTCGATTCTTCTACAGGAGAAATTGATGCTGAAGTATTAACTGATGCAACTGGTGTAGCAAGGGCAAAAGTATACAATGTTAACTCCTCAAATAAGGTAAATACCATCTCTGCTGTGATTAATATTGACGGTATACATGAGTTAAAGAAAAAAAAAGCAGTATTTACTTATCATCTTCAAACCCAGTTTTCTAAGGAGTTAAAAGAATACACATGGCATGAGGGCATAGTTAAACTGGTAGAAGAGCTTATAGCCAAGATATATGATGAAGGTGTTATAAAAGTGGCGGTCTTAGACTTTATAGAGGCAAGAAGTGAGAAAAGGCTTGTGTTAAGTAAAATCATAGAATCTGACTTAGAAATAACTTTTGGTATGGTAGAAGATCTTATAGTTATTGATACAGAAGAAAGCATGGGCAAGACTAAAGAGCGAAGAGATAGAGCCAAGGCATTAAAAGCGGATATATATCTATCAGGGGTATATTTACTTAATGATAACGGACTTAAAATAAACGCTAAATTAGTGGATACAGATAAAGGAACACTTATTTCTACAGCTAGGGTTATCATAGCTAGGAAAGAAGTTAATATTGCTGATTTAAAACCTGCTCCTTATGAAAAACAGGATATAAAAACTTCTTCATATGATCTTGTAGTCGATAAATTATATTTCAAAGAAGAAGAGGACCAAATATTTAATATTGATGTATGGACTGACAAAAAAGAGTATGAGATAGGAGACGCTCTTAACATCCTTTTTAAATCAGATAGAGACTGTTATCTAAACCTTTTAGATATTGGAACAAGTGGTAAATTAACTGTACTATTCCCCAATTCATTCAATAGTAATAACTTTATAAAGGGAGGGAGAACATACTCAATACCAAGAGATTTTGGAAAGTTCACTATCGACGTAGTAGATCCTGTAGGAGTGGAAAGAATTAAGGCCATAGCTACTCTTGAGCCATTCACTCTTGTTAAAGGTAAAATTTCTAAAGGATTTTATTCTATTGAAAAAAATAATGTAAGAGGAATTGGCGGTATAAAAGTAAGCATTGAAAACCTTTCTTCCGTAAACTGGGCACAGGATTATACAGAGATCCGGATATATCAAAAGGGAGTGTATCGAACGATGAGAACTAGAAGCATCAAAGATCCTGATAAGCCACAGCCACCAATAGATATTATAGGAACATCCGGTGTAAAAAAAGATATAGATGAGGAAGGGAAGTGAAATGTTAGGGAGTGACCATGAAACTTTAAAAAAATGCCTTTGGCTTGGCCTATTAGCTTCCCTTATAGTATTTACAATTACATCGGTTTTTACTGATATATTCAATGATTGGGAACTTAAAACCTATGACTATAGGATGAGGGCAAGAGGCAAGATCAAGACTTATCCAAATATTATCCTAATTGATATAGATGATAGGAGTATAAAAAGCATTGGTAGATTTCCATGGGATCGGTCTTATCATGCCAAAATGATAGAAATTTTAACTTCTAACAACGCTCATACAATAGCTTATGACATCCTATTCCATCAGCCGTCAGATAAGAAAAATGATGACCTTCTGATAGAAGCTACTAAAGAATCAAAAACGTATTATCCGGTTGGATTTGACTTTACATTTACAGATATAAGCGGAACCAAAAGCAGTGAAGAAGTAGATATAGAATATTTAAAATCATATGGATTCGGACGATTCCTTGGAGACAGCAAAGAAATATTATCCGTAAAAAGAGCAATTGCGCCTATGGAAAAGATTGCTGATGCTTCAAAAGGATTAGGGCATATATCATCAAACAGAGATAGAGATGGTGTAATCAGAAGAGTCCCGTTGGTAGTAGAGCTGAAAGGAGTACTTTTCCCTTCATTTGCTCTTATATCAGTCATGAATTACTTGGATGTTCCAGAAGATAAAATAATTATACATCTTGGAAAGAATATAACTTTAAAAGGAGCACTTTTCCCAGAAGAGGATAGAAGAAGAGATATCGTTATTCCTATTGATGACAAAGGAATGATGCTGATTAACTATGCTGGGAAATGGATTGATACCTTTCGTCATTACTCATTCAAAAACATCATTGATATAGATACTACTGATAGTGAAGGAGAACTTTTTAAAGACAATATTGTTATCGTTAGCAATTCAGCCTCTGGGTATGATATCAAACCTATACCTATTGAAAATAGCTATCCTGGCGGAGGCATACATGCAAATATTATCAACACTATCCTCACAGAACACTTTCTTGTGGAAGCAAACCTATTACTGAAGGTACTAATTATTTTAGCATTAGGGTTAATAGGCGCATTAAGCGGATTCTTCATCAAATGGCACTATAAGATAGCCTCCCTCATATTGCTCTTATCTGGGTATATCATGATGAGCTTTTATCTATTTAAAGTGGGTGTAGTATTACAGGTACTCTCTCCAGCCATAACACTTATCTTAGGAAGTATGCTTGTCTCATTTTATCAGATTCAATCTGAAAGGAATGCTGTAATTAGCTTAAGTGAAGAAAAACAAACTTTAAAGCTGGAACTGGAGCTAATAAGTAAAAAACTTACTGAAAAAGAGGATGAAATAATCCAAATATTGACCAAACTATCTAATCAAGAGCATTTCACTGATTCTCATTTAAAGGAAAAACTTCGTATAGGAAAAGATGAAAAGGAAATCCTTGAGAAAAAAAAGGTTATGATCCTTCGTCAACTATCTCCTTTTGAATCCGAAGTACTTCAAAAAGAGACTGAGAATCACCATATTGTTACCAGAAGTAGAAAACTATTAGAAGCATTTGATCTTGCAAAAAAAGTAGCTTCTACTGATCATGGTGTACTGTTATTAGGCGAGTCAGGGACAGGAAAAGAACTTTTTGCTAAAGCTATTCATGCCATGAGCAAGAGAAATCAAAAGGAGCTGGTTACTGTAAATGTAGCCTCCATTGTACCTACTCTTGCTGAAAGTGAGCTTTTTGGGCACGTAAAAGGTGCTTTTGCAGGAGCTGAAAGAAACAGGGAAGGATTGTTTCAAAAAGCAGATAAAGGCACCTTATTTCTTGATGAGATAGGTGATCTTCACCCTGATATACAAGCCAA
>JAUWIR010000187.1 GCA_030605265.1 Pseudomonadota bacterium
AGCTTAATGAGGAATCATAAAAACCCGTTACAGTCTAAAACTAATGGGTTTAATACTTAAATTTGGAAAAAATAAAGGTGAGATCAAGCTTAAAGTTAAAGAGTTATTGTAAATGATAGACAAGATAAAAAAATATCTTGTCAATCCTGTTATCCTGTCTAAAAATAGTAATTGCACAGGTTGAAAAAACATAGGAAGGATCAAGGATAAACTTTTTAGGATCGATAAAAAGTACCGCCTTTATGAGTGATTATGTTGATTTGTTTTGATGAATAGAGGTCGTCAAGGATTTTGGTTAATTCTATGCGATTAACTCCAGTAGCATTGACAATATCATTAATGGTGCAGGGCCTTCGTTTTAATAATTCCAAGATTCTTTTTCGAAAAGAACGGGATGTGTCAACTTGCCTTTTATTGAGATGAGGTTTTCCTACTACCTTTGCCAGGGGCCCTAAAATAGTTTTGATTTCCTCCAGCCGTTTGGAAGGGGAGGGTAAAATACCTTCTACTGCAGGAGGCCGAAATACACTGTTTATCTGAACACGATCCGGATGAATTTTTTGGACAACCTCAGCAAGTTTTAATACTTCTGAGTCTGTATCGTTTATGTTGTGACAAAAAAGAATTTCAAGCCATATTTGTTCAGTAAATTCCTCTCTTAGTTTAATGAGCCCCTCTAATATTTTTTCTGTGGTAATCCCGGGAACAGGAAGATTTATTTTTTCAAAAATTGATTGAGTAACTGCATCCAAAGAAGGGACAATAAGGTTTACTTCCTTTAATGCTTTTCGTACTTCAGGGTCAAATAATAGTGAGCTATTAGTGAGAACAGCTATGGGGATTGAAGTTATTTTTTTGATTCGGGAAATAATTTTTCCTAAATCACGATTAAGTGTTGGCTCTCCGGAACCGGCTAAGGTAATGTAATCAGTTTCTTTTTGTAAGTGAGGTAATCTCTCTTTTAATTCTTGAAGGACAAGGTCCGGATTAAAGAAAGATTTTCTCTCATCAGTATGAAGAGTTGTTTTCCCTAATTCACAGTAGATACAGTCAAAAGAGCAGGTTTTATAAGGTACCATATCTATCCCTAATGATCTTCCTAGCCTTCGGGAGGGAACGGGGCCGAATATGTATGACATGCTATTCCTCAAAAACAACCAAGTTGGCAGTTTCTAATTTTTATTTTTAAATCATTCACGAGATCTCCCATTTCTTTTCGCGAGATGCCGTGTTCGTCTGCCAATGCAAAGATTTTCGCGCAGGAGGTCTGCCCTTCCGGTGAAGCTTCCCTAATAGCTTTAATAAGTTTTTCCTTTTTGATTTGTTCATTTTGCATGGAGTTTATCCTCTCTAAATTTAATAAAAAAGTCTCCATTCTTCCCTGATGCTTTTGAAGGAAATATTGCTTAATTTCCTCAGGGGAGTATAGAGTTTTCATTTTTTATATGCGGAGTTTCAGCCTCTGTGCCTTTGTGCCTCTGTGCCTTCTTTTAATTAATTTAATTTTAAGGACCCAACATCGAGGGAGTCGCCGGCAGGGTTTTCCCTCCCCTTGCTTCCGGCAATAGGAAAAGGGCACTTCTCCGCCAAGGGAGGGGCAACGAATACAGAGATGATCATAATATTCTTTAGTAATCATAATAGGTAAAGTATACGAATCATTAGACCCAATTTCTATGCCCTAATTGTAGGTACTTGAGTAATAGAAGTCAATCGTTATATTCCCGAAATGATAATCGGCCATGATCCTCGTTTTAGCTCCCTCTCCCCTCCGGGGAGAGGGTTGGGGTGAGGGGTCTGAATGATTACTGTTCAAATGGCCCACAGGCTGGAATAGTATATTTTTTTTCTTCCTAAGATCGCCAATTTCACATATGCAAATGTTTTCACTGTAGGTGATATGTTTTCATATAAATTTTTTAATCAATAGAGAAAAATATACTAAAATATATGCACCTTTCAATATAAGCCAACATAAAATTAATATATTATAAGCTTAAAGGATATTTTTTCAAGAGTGGCATTTTGTTTGCACTATATATAAATAATTTTTAATAATAACTTATATTTCTTTGTAGGTGAAAGAGAGCGCCTTAAACACAGGCATTATTATTCATATAAATTATGAGATTTTATAATAAATATTATGCTCTTTAAGGATGATTTAACAAAAGTATCCAAGTGTTGGTTGTTTTTAGCAGAAGGGGGCGCTTGCTTATCCGACTAAAAAAAGGGGCTTGCTTATACTGGCGGTTAATGACCATTATTCTGCTGTTAACCGGCATCGGTTTTTCTACCAACGCCTTTGGTGTGGGAAGTTGGCAAATATGGCTGTCGGAGACAGAGATACATTTTTATGTGCCCAACCAGGGTTATCAAGGACTGGTGGAGGCGGAGGAGATCGTGAAAATAGACGTGCTGTCAAGGATCGAAAATTGGAGCCTGACCTATTTAGCCGCTCCCCTGGAGGGAATCGCAGGACAGATCCCCGCCAACCAAATCCTTATGGAAACACCTTACACAGGAGGTTTTCAGCCGGTCCATCTTCCCCGATTAGTTGCCCAGGGAGGGACCACAGAGCAAACCCGCAGGGAAGTGTCCCGGATGCGCTTTAAATTTTTAGCCAAGGCAAATAATGTGGCAGGAGAATACAAAAGCCTCTTGGTATCACCTGAGGGAGGGCCTCCTCTTCGCATCAGTTTGACTATAGGCGAAGCCTTGCCGGGTATGGTGGATAGATTGTCCGTCAAGAGCATCCTCTTTCAGGCCTCCCATGGGCCGGACACCTACACGGAAATTCCGCAAAAGGTTTGCCTTCGCAACCTTTCCGAGCCGATGAGTGCGGAGCTGAAACTCATACGGGAGATGGAGTCGGAAGGGGGCGCCAAAATACCGGTGGAAAGGTGTTTTCTGGATGGCGTGCAGTTAACCAATATGCTCAATACACAGAATGTCTATTTCAATAATCAATGTTTACAATTTACCCTGCAAACCGAGTGGTGGGACAAACCCGGCCTCTACAGCGGAGTGCTGCGGTTTGTCTATGAGGACCATGGGGAAGAAAACTTGATGCTGGTCGCCTATGTCAGCGCCTATGCCCGAATGGATGCAAGCCCTGACCGTGTCCATTTTGAGGCACCTAAGCCGGGAATCCATCAGACTGATCATCCTATAGATCTTTATTTGGGTACTAACGTTCCTCGGTGGGTCATCTCGGTTGAGGCCACACCTCTACTCATGATTGATAATGAGGATATGCGGATTGACAACGGCAACATCCTGATCAAATGTGAAGCTGAGGGGGGTAATACTCAGGTACTCAATGGAGCGGAGGATTATATTGATCTTAGCGAGAGAAGGACGATCTTTGGCGGCTCGACCTGCAGCTTTGAAAAAAAGGGAAGTGTTTCTGTAAGTGTGCGGACAACCTTTGCTCATATGGCCGGTGATTACCAGGGCACGATTACCTTTACCTGTGCGGAGGATTGGTGATGGGGGAGAAGGGGTGAAGGAAAGGTAGAAGGGAAGAGATGAAGGGTAAAAGGATGAAGAAATTGAGGCTGAAAGGAAGTGATAAATAACCGGGATTCTTTTTAGGAAAAGGCAAGGTTCTAACTTGCTGATCTTAATCAGCAGGATAACTTTAATATTTCTTTCTATGTAGGATGCCTATATAGAAAGAAATATTAAGACAATTACACAACAGCTTAGGGGGACATTACAAATTTAAACACAGGAGGAAGAAAAATGTAAAATGAACGTAAGATTACCACCAGTAGGCTAAGTAAGGATGTAAAGAAAAGGTTTTAGAGTGATCAAGGATTGAACATGTGAATATGTAACTAATATTAAGGAGCTATATATATAATGAAAAAGTTAGCTTTAGTTTTAGCTTTATGTGGAATGTTTGCTTTTACTATAAGTACCATGTCATTAGCCGAGGTAAATAGTCAAGGGGAGAATGATGCAGACGTAACTGGCACTATTGAAAATGCTGCTTTCATTAGCGGGCTAAGTGGTATATCGTGTGATATTACTTATACAGGCAATGTAAGTGACGCGATCGAGGCAGGGGTGACTGGATCTTATGATACATTCGCCGTGGAACATAACTGTGATATAAGCGTAAGTATTCCGAGTGACAGTAATCCAATGGAGTTATCAAACAATGGTGATATTATAGAAGTTAATGTTTCTTTATCTAATACTAATTCAAGTTTGTATTATATTAACCAAAATTATGAAGTAGATACGCCACATAGTTTCACTGTTTATATTTCGGTGGCAGGAGGTGCATACGATCTGGACGCGCAACCAGCTGGTGCATATACGGGCGAAATAACAGTAACCCTGGCCGATCCCATATAACATAGGAAAGACTGGACGCGCAACCAGCTGGTTCATATTAGGGTACAATAACAATAACCCTGGCCGATCCTATAACATACAGAGATCCATAGATGAATTTGCTCCATTAAATTTGCTCCATGAGTTAACTTATTGAAATAAGATTGACAATCTGAGGATCTCTGAACATAGGAAAGACTGGACGACTATATAAGTATTTTTTAAATTTTTTTTATGGAAAAAGGGGTAGTCTCAAAATCGGGACTACCCACTTTTTTATCTTAAATATTTTTTATAATGAATTATCCATGCAAACATATATATTTGTAAGTGCGAGAGGACTATATAAAATAAGTTTTGAGGACAGGCTCCGGGCGAGGACATCTTATCTTCACCTGTCTCGAGAAAAATATAGCCATGCAAAGCTGTACTCAATACAATTTATTTATCCACTGCCAAGCCGGGATTTTAGCAATAAAGGGTTTTCCCTGAAGATTCCATAAAAGATCATTTCTTCTTACATGATCGAAAGGAGAACGAATTGTTACTTTCCTTATTTTTTCTAAGAAGCGGAAAATGTCATATAGTTTTCAAATATGTATTATTTTCCCTATATTTATTATTTCTTGCCTCTTTTTCTATTGATCGGGCTTTCGCTCATATAGGTGTTAAGCCCTTAAGCTTTGACTTCAAAAACTTAAGAAGCGGCGATAATGTAGATTTTGAGATCAAAATTGACAATAATTCAACTGGCTTCAGGGATGAAAAAGATATAAATGTAAATATTTATTTAAGTGACTTTGTCCAAACATTGCGGGGTGAGGCTAGTTATATTCTTGCATGCACGAACCCGTATTCCTGCGCTTCGTGGATCACATTAGATAAAACAGCACTAGAGATTAAACACCATGAGGGGGTATCCATTCTAAAAGGTACGATTAGGGTGCCCACAAATGTGCAGGGTTTGCACTATGCAGCAGTAATGGTTGAAGAGGTTGCAAAAAAAATAAAAGGCAAAATAAAAATATCCTTCCGGTATGCAGTTGCCATCCGGCTCTACATTAAAGGCTTTAGAACCTTTGTCGAAAGGGCTGAAATAGAAAAATTATCCTTAGAGAAAATAGACGGGAACCCACTCATTGAAGCTGTGGTTGAAAACACATCTGAGGTATTTATCGCGCCACAAGCAACAGCGCAAATCAAAGACAAAGAGCGAAGAGTGTTGGGGCAACTGACCCTTTTTGCCCCTGCCAAAGAACAATCACAAGAACCAAAATGCCGGATTTATCCAGGGGCAAAGGTGGCCTTCCGGGGGCGGGTAGAAAAGCCCTTGCCTCCAGGCAAATATATCCTTTCCGCCTCCTTTCAATACGGCAAATACGGCAGGCTCAACGCACGCGAAGAGATAGTGATTAAAGAGGGGGACTACCAGTTTGATGAGGCGGCATCTGTTACCGGGGGCTTGCAGTATCAGGTTGAACCCGGTATTCTTCTATGCCAGGTCCCGGCCGGCGGTTTTAAGACCAACCTTATCAATATTACCAACAATGAACAGGAGAGGCTTGATTTCACCCTCAAGCTTGAAGACCCGGCAGACAAAGAGAAGATGAAGGCTCTTTTTTCGGCCTTTAAATACCTGGAATTAACCAAAAAATCTTTAACTTTGGAGCCGTCTCGATCCCAAAAGATTTTACTCAAGGCAACTGTTCCAAAAGACGCGCAGCCTGGGGAGCGATACGCCAGAATTATCACTGAAGCCACATCCGAAGGCAAGACTTTGCCTGAAGGCAGCCTGAAGGAGGGTAAAAAAGAGGTCTATGTTGTCCTTGATGTCCTGGGGCGAAAAAAAGTGGAAAAAAAGAAAGAGGGCCGGATTGACACCTTTGTTTTTCATCCTGCTTCTTCACCAAAAGAGAGCATGAGCTTTGAGGTTGCCTTCCACAATAAAGGGAATACCTATCTTGTGCCTGAGGGGAAAATCATCATTTATAATGCCGAGAGAAAACCGGTGCAACAGATTCCCTTACGAGCACAAGACAAGCTCGTCCTGCCGGGACTGGCTGGTGTTTTAAAGGCTGAGCTAAAAGAAAAACCTGCTGCAGGAGAATATGTGGCTGAGGCGCAAATCGACTTTGGCGGAGAAAGAAAGGCGCTGAGAAGGATTTCTTTTGAGGTGAAATAAATGGAATAATAAATCTTGGTATCTTTCATACAGAGTCAAAAGTGTAAAAAAGTAGTTTACACTTTTGACTCATGGTTAGCCTTAAATCTCTTTTAATTTATACTTTTTCAATATCTTTAACCATTCGTCTCTTAATTCTGGAATTCTATGTTTTATAGTCTCCCATAATATTTCATAGTCAATCCCAAAGTATTCATGAATTAATTTATCTCTCATTCCCGCCATATCTTTCCATGGAATTTGGCAATATTTTTCTTTAAGTTCCTCCGGAATATTTTTTACGGCCTCTCCAATAATTTCAAAATACCTTACAATTGCATACAGTGACTTCTCGTCCTCAATCAAGCCTTCATAATCAAGAGATGCGGAAAATCTCTCTATATGTTTTACTTCTTTCCAAACATCTATCAAAGAATCTCTAAAATCTCTAGACATATACTACTTCCTTTAAAATTTTCCTTCCTATAAAAGGCTTCAGAGCCTTTTTACTTACAAGGTCTACTTTAATATTTAATTCTTCAGAAAAAAATCTTTCTAATTCCATAAATTTAAAAATATCTATCGGTTTGGAGAATTCAACCAAAATATCTAAATCACTTTCAGATTTCTCTTCTCTTCTAATGTATGAACCAAATACCCCAATTTGTTTTATAAAATAATTCTTTTGAATGTCTGTTTTTATTTCTTTTAATCTTTTGAGTTTTTCTTCTATCTTCATTTTAACCTTGCTTTTTAAAATCTTAGTCTTTGAATTTTAATGAGCTAACAGCTTAAATTAATTACCATGAAGGGCCTTCATGGTGAAATAGAAAGTGTAAACCGAGAAATGAGATATACCCGCCGCTTTAATAGCTGACTTTCTATCAGCTTAACAGCTCATCAGCTGTATTTATTGCTCATCAGCTGTATTACAAAGGCACCCCCTTCATTAATTGGGCAATTCTAATATCTCCTATTAGTTCTCCGTTTTGGATGGCTTCTTTTTTCCCTTCTTCAATTAATCTACTGGCCAAAGACATAACTATGCCTCCTGTTTCTTTGGATATCGTTTCACTTAATAATTCTGTTAATTCTTCTACTCTTACCACATCACTTGCGTTTATTATGTATCTTTTCGTATCATTAAGGTATCAATAATGATCTGCTTTTGGATGTTATCAGGTAGGTAATTTTTAAAGAAATCTATGGCGACCTTTTTTTGTTCCATAACTGATTTAAAGAAGCTGTCATGGGAATCGTAAACTTTTTCAACCTGTGCAATTAACTATTTTTAGACAGGATAACAGGATTGACAAGATAATTTTTAATCCTGTCTATCATTTACAATGGGTTTTTGTGATTCCACATTAAGGCCGCATTTATACAATTCTATAA
>JAUWIR010000102.1 GCA_030605265.1 Pseudomonadota bacterium
CCTTGAAGAGTGGAGAACTGTTGAAAAATCCTTGACATTAGGCGTTGAATTTGATAATTTATTGGTTTCCATAAATTTAATATAAAATCGTTATTATGTCTAAAAAACTAAATTTTCAAGAGATTATTCTTTTTCTTTCCCAATACTGGACCTCCCAAGGATGTGTATTGCAGCAACCTTACGATCTTGAGGTCGGCGCCGGGACTTTTAATCCGGCCACTTTTTTACGGGTCCTGGGTCCGGAACCCTGGAAAGTAGCTTATGTAGAACCCTCACGAAGACCAACTGACGGCAGATATGGTGAAAATCCCAATCGCTTGCAGCACTACTATCAGTATCAAGTGATCTTAAAGCCGTCTCCCCTCAATATACAAGATATGTATTTAAATAGTCTTGAGAAACTTGGCATAAATCCAAAGGAGCATGATATACGCTTTGTGGAAGATGATTGGGAATCTCCTACGCTTGGTGCCTGGGGGTTAGGATGGGAGGTATGGCTTGACGGGATGGAGATTACCCAGTTTACCTATTTCCAGCAAGTTGGGGGAATAGATTTAAAACCCGTGTCTGTGGAAATAACCTATGGGTTAGAGCGAATTGCCATGTATCTTCAGGAAGTGGAGAATGTGTATGAGATACTTTGGGCTAATGGAATTCGCTATGGCGATATTCATCTTCAATCAGAAAAAGAGTTTTCCATTTATAATTTTGAAAAAGCCGATATATCTATGCTATTTGATTTATTCTCTAAGTATGAACAAGAAGCAAAAAAGCAAATAGAGAATGAACTTGTACTTCCCGCGTATGATTATTGCCTTAAATGCTCACATACATTTAATTTGTTGGAGGCGAGGGGAGCCATTAGCGTTACGGAAAGGACCGGCTATATTGGGAGAATTCGCAATTTAGCTCGACGGTGTGCTGAAAAGTACTTGAAAGATCGTCAAGAAAAAGAATTTCCCCTCTTAACCCCTAAGAAAGCTACTGAGGAATAAGATGGGGAAAGAATTACTTCTTGAGATAGGAACAGAAGAGATCCCTGCTCGATTTTTGCCAAATGCTTTAAAAAAATTGGCTGATGGGGCGAAACAGCTTTTGGAGGAAAACAGGGTCCGGGTAGACGAGATTTTTACCTATGGTACTCCCAGAAGATTGATTCTGTTTATAAAAAGTGTGCATGAACAGCAGGAAAATTTTGTTGAAGAAATTACCGGCCCGCCAAAAAGAGTTGCTTATGATACCGAGAATAAACCCACCAAGGCAGCCTTAGGGTTTGCTAAAAAATCAGGTGTTTCTTTAGAGGATTTACAGATCCGAAATATTGAGGGAAAAGGAGAATACCTTTTTACCGTAAAGCAGCACCTTGGGCAGCCTACAGATCAAATATTAGGGAAGGTCCTTCATCGGTTGGTTTCCGGTCTTTCTTTTCCTAAAGTAATGCGATGGGGAGAAGGCTCCTTTTCTTTTGCCCGGCCTATACATTGGATTTTAGCCCTTTTTGGCAGCGAGATTATCCCTTTTTCTATTGATGGAATAAAAAGTAGTAACCTCACCTATGGGCATAGGTTTTTAAATCCAGGCCCCTTTGAGGTCACAGGATTTTCTTCATTTCAAAAGACCTTGGAAGAAGCTGCGGTCATTATAGATCCTCAGGAAAGAAAGAGCTTAATTCAACAGCAGATTTCCGCTTTGGCGGATACTGTTGGAGGGTCTGTTCCTGAAGACCCGGGATTACTCGAGACGGTCACTTATCTGGTGGAATATCCTGTGGCTATATGTGGCTCCTTTGAAAGTCGATTTTTGCAGCTCCCCAAAGAAGTTCTCATTACCTCTATGCGTTCCCATCAGAAATATTTTCCAATCTATGATAGTGATCAAAAATTAATGAATCGATTTATTTCTATCTGTAATATCAAAACAGCTGATGACGGCATCATTCGCGCAGGAAATGAAAGAGTGCTTCGGGCAAGGTTAACAGATGCGGAATTTTTCTACCATGAAGACAGAAAGAAACCATTAGCAGAATATGTGGAGGGTTTAAAAGAAGTTGTTTTTCAAAAAAAATTAGGCAGCCTTTATGAAAAAGTTGAGCGGATCCAAAAAATTGTTTCTATTTTGGGTGAAATGATTTTGCCCTCATTAGAGGGGAATAACCAGGAGGAAGTTGCTAAAAATGCCCATCGGGCAGCTTTTTTGTGTAAGGCTGATTTGATAACGGAAATGGTCAAAGAATTCCCTGAGCTGCAGGGAGTTATGGGTAAAGAATATGCCCTTTTATCCGGAGAGTATCCGGAAATAGCCAAAGCTATTTATGAGCATTACCTGCCTCGATTTCAAGATGATGTTTTGCCGCAAACCCCAGCCGGCGCATTAGTGGCTATAGCCGATAAAATGGATAATATCATTGGTTGTTTCGGCCTCGGATTAATCCCCACAGGATCTGAGGATCCATATGCCTTGCGGAGGCAAGCCCTTGGTATTATTCATATTATTTCACAACAAGGCTACAGGCTCTCTTTAAACAAACTTATACAAGATAGTCTAAATTTATTCAAAGAAAAGATAAACAGGGTCCAAAAGGAGGTGAATCAAGAGGTAATATCTTTTTTTCAGCAGCGGATATTTTCACTCTTTAGTGGGTACGGTTTTCGTCATGATGTGATTGAATCTGTGTTAGCGACCGATGAGAATGATATTGTGGAAATCCGAAAAAAAATTGAAGCAGTAGCTGATTTTCAAAAAGAAGCCGGATTTGACTCCTTATTAGCCTCTTTTAAACGGGTAATCAATATTATTCCAAAAGATTTTGTCGGGGAGAAAATAGATCCATCATTGCTAAAAGAAGAGGCCGAAAAGAGCCTTTTGGCAAAGTTGGTTGAACTAACAGAGAGAATATCCCAAAGTTTTCGGCAAGAGGATTTCACACAAATATTGAAGGACTTGGCTGGATTGAAAGAGTATGTTGATTCTTTTTTTGAAGAAATTTTAGTTATGGCCGGCGATGAGAGGTTAAAGAAAAATCGTCTTTCATTGTTATGTGCTATTAGAGATATTTTTTTTCAAATAACCGATTTTTCAAAAATTGTAGCCGAGAGGGGGTAATTAATGGCAAATAAAAAATACGTCTATTTTTTCGGGCAGGGAAAAGCAGAGGGAAGTGCCGGAATGAAGAATCTTTTAGGGGGAAAGGGCGCTAATTTAGCTGAAATGACTAATTTGGAGATCCCGGTCCCAGCTGGTTTTACTATCACCACTGAAGTATGTACGGCCTATTATGAAAATAATCAACAGTATCCTGAGGAATTATGGGCGCAAGTGGGAGAGAATTTAAAAAAAGTGGAAGAGGCCATGGGGGCTAAATTTGGGGACCCTCAAAAACCCCTTTTAGTTTCCGTCAGAAGTGGCGCCAGGGTATCAATGCCCGGAATGATGGACACAGTATTAAATCTTGGGTTAAATGACGAAACCGTGCAGGGAGTAATTTCACAAACCAGAAATGAAAGGTTTGCCTATGATAGCTATCGTAGGTTTATCAATATGTTTGGCGATGTGGTTATGGGGTTGGCCCATGGAAAATTCGAAAAAATTTTCCAAGCAAAAAAGAATGAGCTTGGAGTAAAACTGGATACGGAATTAGATACGGAAGCTTTGAATGACATAGTTGCCAAATATAAAGCATTAGTAAAACAGGAGACAGGAAAAGATTACCCTGAAGATCCCCGCACTCAATTGGAAATGGCCATTGGCGCCGTCTTTGGCTCTTGGAATACTGAGCGGGCCATCACCTACCGAAGATTAAATAAGATACCGGGAGATTGGGGTACTGCAGTAAACGTTCAATCAATGGTTTACGGAAATATGGGAAATGATTCCGGAACAGGAGTTGCTTTTACCCGCGATCCGGCAACCGGCGAGAACGTTTTCTTTGGTGAATATCTTATCGATGCCCAAGGGGAGGATGTTGTTGCCGGGATCCGCACACCACAACCAATCAATATTGCTCAGAAAAAAGGGTCAACTTTGCCTTCCTTAGAGGAGGAAATGCCTCAGACTTATAAAGAGCTTGAAGAAATTTATAAAAGGCTGGAAAATCACTATACGGATATGCAGGACCTTGAGTTCACCATTCAAAAAGGGAAATTATTCCTTTTACAGACTCGAGTGGGCAAAAGGACTGCTGCTGCTGCTATAAAGATTGCCGTGGACATGGCTGAAGAGGGGCTCATTGATAAACCAACCGCTGTTTTAAGAGTAGAACCCGGGCAGTTAGATCAGCTTCTGCATCCCATGATTGACCCTAATACAAAACCAGAGGTAATTGCCAAGGGATTACCTGCTTCCCCTGGAGCGGCAGTAGGAAAAATTGTTTTTACTGCTGAAAAGGCCCAGGAAGATGCTGAAAAAGGAGAAGCAGTTGTTTTAGTACGAATTGAAACCTCTCCTGAAGATATTGGAGGAATGCACGCAGCTCAAGGTATTCTAACCGCTCGTGGTGGTATGACCTCCCATGCGGCAGTAGTAGCCAGAGGTATGGGGAAATGTTGTGTGGCTGGCTGCGGGGCCCTTGAAATTCATGGAGAAGCAGGATATATGAGTGTCGGTGATTTAAAAATCAGAGAAGGAGATTTCATTTCTTTGAATGGATCAACCGGTCAGGTAATCTTAGGAGAAGCAAAATTAATTAAAGCGGAATTAAGTGGTGATTTTAGTAAATTAATGTCCTGGGCTGATGAACTGCGCACCCTCAAAGTACGAACTAATGCTGATACACCGGAAGATGCTCAGGTAGCCAGAGAATTTGGCGCAGAAGGTATAGGCCTGTGCCGTACCGAGCATATGTTCTTTGGAGAGGAGAGGCTCCCGATTGTTCAAGAGATGATTTTGGCGGATTCAAAGGAAGCTCGCCAAAAAGCCTTGGATCAACTTTTGCCAATGCAAAAAAGTGATTTTAAAGGCATTTTTAAGGCCATGAAGGATTTGCCTGTCACTATCAGATTACTGGATCCTCCATTGCATGAATTTTTGCCTAAAGGAGAGGAGTTAATAGTTCAGATTGCCGATTTAAAATTCCAACTCTCTTCAATGGCCAGTTTAGAAGAAATAGATGATCTTTTAGCTCAAATTAAGGAAAAAGAATATTTAGCCACTAAAGTAGAATCCTTGCATGAATTTAATCCCATGCTGGGGCATCGTGGGTGCCGATTGGGAATCACCTACCCGGAAATATACAACATGCAAGTTCAAGCTATTTTTGAGGCAGCCTGCGAGTTGACCAAAGAAGGGTATAGTATTGTTCCGGAAGTAATGATACCCTTAATTGGCGACGTGAACGAGTTTTCTTATATTAAAAAATCCGCTATCGTCATAGCAGAAGATGTTATGAAAAGAAGTGGTGTTACCCTTAAGTATATGCTTGGGACAATGATCGAGATCCCTAGAGCAGCCCTCACTGCTGATGCCATTGCCAAAGAGGCTGAATTTTTCTCTTTCGGGACCAACGATTTAACCCAGATGACCTTCGGATTTAGCCGAGATGATGCAGGAGTTTTTCTCCCGGGCTATGTAGAAAAAAAGATTTTATCTGAAGATCCTTTTATTGCTTTAGATCAGACAGGTGTTGGACAGCTTGTTCAAATGGGTGTGGAAAAAGGTCGATCAGTTCGACCTGACTTAAAAGTAGGGATTTGCGGTGAGCATGGTGGTGAACCATCCTCAGTAGAATTTTGTTATCGAGTCGGCCTCAATTATGTAAGCTGTTCTCCTTATAGAGTTCCTATTGCCAGATTAGCCGCAGCTCATGCTCGAATCAAAGAAGAACAGGCTTAATAATTTATCAGTTATTTAAGGATTGTAACTTTTTTTTATTTATAGTATATTATTTACACCCCAATCTTATTGATAAGGTTGGGGTGTAAATGGTTTAGGTAAAGAATTTTTGACTGTTCAAGGTTTCACAGGTTCAGAGTTCAGAGTTCAGAGTTCAGAGTTTAAAGGTTTAGGGCCTATTGTTCACAAGACTAAATTCTAAAAGGTCACTAAAAGTAAAATAACCTGTAAATGAGTATGAGCAAAGTAAAACAAAATCAACTCTGAACTGTGAACTCTGAACCCTTGAACGCTTACCGGAGAAATAGTAGTAGATGCGTGTAATTGCAGGCTCTGCCAAAGGAAGAAGATTGAAGTCTTCTTTGAAATATTCTATCAGGCCAACCTCGGATAAAGTTAAAGAGGCGTTGTTTAATATTTTAGGGCCGAGGATTGTAGATTCAAGATTTTTAGATTTTTTTGCCGGGACCGCCAATGTTGGTATTGAAGCACTTAGCCGAGGTGCAAAGCATGTAACTTTTGTTGAAAAAAAATTATCCTCAGTAGAATTAATGAAACGGAATTTAGAATTATGCGGTTTTACTAATTTTGAAATTATTTATTACGATGTATTAAAAATTATTCCTTCTTTAAATAATCGACAAAGAAAATTTGGTATTATTTTTATTGATCCACCTTATAATTCCGATTTAGCCTTAAAGACCTTGGAATTACTCTCTATAACCAATATTGTGGAGAAGGATCATTTGATTATTGTTGAACATGGACAGAAAAATCCTTTAAAGGACCAAATCGGGGATTTATCTTCACAACGAGTTGAAAAATTTGGCGATACTTTATTGTCTTTTTATTTAAAGGAAAAAGAAAAGAAAACCCAATAATAAAAAATAAAAGTATTGATGCTGAAAGCAATTTACCCGGGGACATTCGATCCTATAACCAACGGACATCTTGATCTTATCACTAGGGCACTTAAGTTATTTGATGAAGTTGTCGTTGCCGTGGCGGTTAATTCACCAAAGACGCCCACCTTTTCTTTAAAGGAAAGAATTGATATGATAGAAAAATGCCTGGAAGGGGTCGCCAATGTTCAGGTAATGTCATTTCACGGCCTTCTGGTTGATTTTTCCCGTACAATTAAGGCAAGGGCCATTGTTCGAGGATTGAGAGCTGTTTCAGATTTTGAATCAGAATTACAGATGGCCTTAGTAAATCGTAAACTTTTTGGAGAAATTGAGACAGTTTTTCTTACTCCAAAGGATCGCTATATCTATTTAAGTTCCAGTATTGTAAAGGAATTAGCTCAATTAGGCGGATGTGTTGAAGGTATGGTTTATAACTATGTGAAAGAAAAATTGGAAGAAAAATTTAAAAAATCATAAGCATTATAATAAATAAATGAGGGTGGATGTATGAAATTAGCTTCAAGAGTAAAGGTAATTAGTCCTTCTCTTACATTGGCTATCACTGCTAAAGCCAAAAAAATGAAAAAAGAAGGAATAGACGTGATAGGATTTGGAGCAGGCGAACCGGATTTTGATACACCGGATAATATAAAAAAAGCGGCCATTAGAGCAATAGAGGATGGATTTACCAAATATACTCCTGCCGCCGGAATTGATGAATTAAAAATTGCTGTAGTTAAAAAATTAGCAAGGGATAATGGATTAACCTATACCCAAGAGGAAGTTATTATTTCCTGTGGAGCAAAACACTCTCTTTTTAATATATGCCTCTGTTTACTTGAGCCGGAGGATGAAGTCATTGTAGTCTCCCCTTATTGGGTATCCTATCCTGAGCAGATAAAATTGGTGGGTGCCAAGCCTGTTATTTTGGAAACAAAGGAATCAGAGGGGTTTCAGATTGATCCCTCATTGCTTTCCAGTAAAATAACCCCAAAAACAAAAGCCATTATCTTGAATAGTCCATCTAACCCAGCCGGTTCTGTGTATTCAAAAAGTGTTTTAGAAAAGGTTGCCGAGATAGCTGTTCAAAATAGCATGTATATCATTTCAGATGAATGCTATGAGCGATTAGTTTACGATGGTCAAGAGCACATTAGTATTGCTTCTTTAGGAGATGAAGTAAACTCCCTTACTATTGTTGTAAATGCAGTATCCAAACCTTACTCGATGACCGGATGGAGGATTGGGTATACTGCCGGTCCCAAAGAACTGATTCAAGCAATGTCGAAAATACAGAGCCAAACAACCTCTAACCCTACCTCAATTTCTCAAAAAGCAGCAGTTGAGGCTTTAAATGGTGATCAAAATTCTTTAGGCAAAATGAAGGAACAATTTACCAAGCGAAAAGAGTATATGGTGCATCGATTAAATAGTATAAAGGACATTTCCTGCTTTAACCCTTCAGGAGCGTTTTATACTTTTCCAAATATTTCCGGGATATTGGGAAAGAGTGATGGAGGAAATGTTTTATCTTCTTCCTTGGATCTTTCAAATTATTTACTGGGAAAAGCACATGTTGCCGTAGTCCCCGGTTCTGCCTTTGGCTCGGATAATAATATACGGTTATCCTATGCCTGCAGTATGGAAACCATTACGGTTGGCTTGGATAGAATTGAAGAAGCCTTATCTAAACTTTAAAAGTAATTCTCCGTGCGTTTAGAAGCTTGTAAAATTTTTGGGTTTAAATCTTTTGCTGATAAGGCGGAACTGATTTTCAAACCAGGCGTCACAGCAATAGTTGGGCCCAATGGTTGTGGAAAAAGCAATATAACCGATGCTATCCGCTGGGTCTTTGGAGAGCAGAGCGCCAAATCTTTGCGGTGCGGCCAAATGGAGGATGTTATCTTCAATGGCAGCAGCTGTCGAAAACCTCTGGGGATGGCCGAAGTATCTTTAAAACTCACCAATTTAGGCGCCCTCTCAGTTCCCTACCATGAAGTTGTCATCACTCGCCGAATATTCCGATCCGGAGATACCGAGTATTTCATTAATAAAAATGCTTGTCGATTAAAGGACATAACGGAACTTTTCCTTGATACGGGATTAGGGAAAGGGGCCTATTCCATTATTGAACAAGGAAAAATCGATTTTATTATTACGGCTAAGCCAAAAGAGCGTCGTTTTTTAATTGAATCTGCTGCAGGGATTTTAAAATATAAGGCAAGGAAAGAGGATGCTGAAAAAAAGATACAAGGTACTCTACATAATCTTGAGCGATTAGAGGATATCCTGCGTGAAGTTGAAAAACAAAAGGATATTCTGAGCTCTCAAGCAGAGCAGGCAAGGAGGTATCAAAATTATAAAAATCAGGAAGAATCCCTATTGAAAAAGATTGCCTTAGGACAATTATCCTTGCTTAACGCTCAGGAAAAAGAATTAAAGGAAGGATTAGAAGAATGGCAGGATAGGCAAGTTGCTTTAAATAAAGATATCAGCTTTTATGATAATGAATTAGAGAATACCAGGGCTTCACTTTTGCAAAATGAGGAAAAGATTTCTTCCTTTCAGAAAAGAGTGTATGCTTTTGAAAATAATCTTAATTTCGTAAATCAGCAAAAAGAGGCTTGTGTTAAGGAAATTGAGCGACTTGTAGAGGAGGAAAAGAATACTAAAGAGGATTATGAGGAGTTTGTTTCAGCTCAAAAGCAACTGGAGAAAGATATTTTAGATACAGAGGAATTACTTTTAGAAAAAGAAAAAATTTTTTCGCAAAAGAGAAAAGAGTTAGATCTTATTGAAAAAGAGTGGGAAATAATTCAAAAAAATATTCTACAAAAAAGGCAGCGCCAAAAAATACAAACCCAAGATATGGTAGGGTTTACCAATCAATGCAGTAGACTGACGCATTTATGCGAATCTTTAAAGGAAAAACAAAAGGGCCTAGCTAACAGGCAGATAGGACTGGGGAAAATTATCACCAGTCTTGAGGAGAAAATAGAGAAAAAGAGTATTGAAAAAAAGAGATTTCAAAGCCAGATTGAAGAGCAAAAAATTGTTTTAAGGGGATACAGATCTCAAGGAGTAATTTTATCAGAGACGATTAAAAATCTGAATCGGGATTTAGAGAATATTTTAGGGGAGATCAAGGAGATAGATAAAAGGCTGTCAACAGAAAAATCCAAATTTGATTCATTAGAAGAGATTTTTCAGAAAAAAGAAGGATATCAGGAAGGTGTTAGACATCTATTGGTTGCCTCAAAAGAGAATCAGGAAGAAATCATTGGCCTTCAAGGAATTATGGCGGAGATTATCTCAGTTCCCCAAGAATTTGAAACTGCTATTGAAGCGGTACTAGAGGAAAATATTCAGTGCTTATTGGTAGATAC